>NZ_VOSR01000405.1:0-21063 GCF_007997345.1 Mitsuaria sp. TWR114 | reverse complement strand
GCCGCCGGTGCCCGCGAGCGCCTGGTACAGCCGCGCACTCTGCATCGGGAAGGTGCCGGGGTTGTTGTCCAGCTCGCCGTGGATCAGCAGCAGCGGCTCCTTGAGCCGGTCGGCGTAGTTGAACGGCGAGAGCTTCTGGTAGACCTCCTGCGCCTCCCAGTAGGTCCGGCGCTCGCTCTGGAAACCGAAGGGCGTGAGGCTGCGGTTGTAGGCGCCGCTGCGCGCGATGCCCGCCTTGAACAACCGCGTGTGCGCCAGCAGGTTGGCCGTCATGAAGGCGCCGTAGCTGTGGCCGCCCACCACCATGTGGTCGCGGTCGCTGACGCCCAGGTCCACCGCCTTGTCGATGATGGCCTGCGCGTTGGCGGTGATCTGCGCGATGAAGCTGTCGTTCACCGTCTTGGGATCGCCCACCACCGGCATCGTCGCGTCCATCAGCACGACGTAGCCGTCCAGCAGCAGCATCAGCGGGCTGGTGCCCGGGAAGACGTTGAAGCGGTTGCTGGAGCCGCTGACCTGGCCCGCGGTCGAGGCGTCGGTGTACTCCAGCGGATAGGCCCAGACGACGGTCGGCCGGCGCTCGCCGGGCTGGTAGCCGGGCGGCTTGTACAGCCAGAACGACAGCGCCACGCCGTCCTCGCGCTTGAAGCGCACGAACTCGCGCTGGATCTCGCGCAGCTGCGGCGCCGGGTCCTTGACGTCCGTCAGCGGCGTCAGCTCGGCCAGTGACGGACCGCTGCGCAGCACCACGTTGCCGGGTTCGCTGACGCTCTCTCGCACCGTCAGCACGCGGCGGCCCTCGCCATCGAGCACCGCCAGCGGACGCTCATGGTGCGCGGCGTCGCCGCCGTTGACCGGCGCGCCGGACTGGAACACCCGCGACTTCTTGTTGTCGGCGAGCCCCAGGCGGTCGATGAAGGGCTTGTCGCCCTCGGGGCTGGCGCCGGTGCCGAAGTACCAGAGCGCGCCCTCGTCGACCCGCACGACCGCGCGGCCGGTGGGCAACATCCGCTGCAGCGGCGTGCCGGGATCGCGATAGCGGTCGCGCACCGAGCGCTCGATCAGCCGCTGCGCGGCCGCGCCGCCGTCCATCGTGACCAGCTCAGTCGAGGTGCGCATCTTCGCCAGGTCGAAGTCCTGCACCAGCGCCTGCCGGCCGCCCTCGAGGAAATCGAGCCGGCTCAACCGCTGCGCGACGCGGTGCACCTCGCGGGCCTCGCCGGTGTAGGGCGGGTCCAGCCGCATCAGGCGGTCGCGGTGCGGCGCGGGCACGCGGGTGTCGCCGCCGTCGAGCGCCTCGACCCAGTAGACGGCGCCGTCCGCGCCCGGCGAGGCGAAGAAGTGACGTGGCCCGGTGATGACGCCCTCGACCGGCACGCCTTCCTTCAGCCGCGTGCGGCCGATGGGCACGACCTTGCCGTCGACACCGCGCACCTCGGCCTGGGCCGCGAAGTCGTCCCAGCCGACCTGGTAGCTGAACGGCTCCAGCAGCCGCATCGTCAGCAGCTGGCCCGGCGTACCGAGCGCCTCGATATGGCTGAACAGGCCGGGCTCTCCGATCGGCCGCACCGTGCCGGTGTTCAGGTCGACGCGCGCCAGCTGCGAGCTCGCGTGATGCGCGAAGACGCCGCCTCCTGCGCGTTGCCCAGCAGGTCCTGCTGCGTGCGCTCCGGCGAGTTGCGGCCGATGGATTCCTGGATCGACGGCCCCGACGGCGCGTTGAACACCGGCGCCGGCCCGCGCTTGGCGGGCACCGTCAGCGTGACCAGCTCATGGTCGTTGAGCCACACGACGTCGTTCTCCAGCATCGTGTGCAGCTTGAGCCGAGGTACCACCTTGAGCTTGCCGGTCGCGACCTCGCCCACCCACAGCTCGACCGCGGTGTCGGTGCGGCGGTTCAGCAGGAAGCGCTTGCCGTCGGGCGAGAAGCGCAGCTGGTGGAAGGCGCCGCCGGCCGGCAGCGCGACGGGACGCTCGGTCCCCTCGGCACCGCCTTGCAGCGGGCGCAGCGACAGCGACTCGATCGCGGTGATCAGCTGCGGGCTGTCGGTCGCCGGGTCGTAGCGCAGGCCGGCGTGGCGCAACACCGGCCGGGCCAGCTCGGCGACGGTGCGCAGCTTGCGCGGCACCACGATGGCCAGCGTGCGCTGGTCGGGTGAGACCAGGTAGCTCGGCAGCGCCTTGGCATCGAGCACCGCGCGGATCGCCGGCGACGGCTGCTGGTAGATCTGCGCGAGCGTCGCGGCCGAGGTCAGCGCCGAGGTGGCGGCCGGCTCGTCCGCCGGCGCGGCGCGGGCGGCGCTCGCGGCAAGCCCACCGAACGCGGCGGCCAGGGACAAGGTGAGCGGGATCAGCGACGGGACGCGCGCTTGGGGCATGGATGGACACCGTGAAGCGAATGAAGGCGGCAATCTAGCAGCGCCCTCCGTCGCTATCGGGCCGCGTCCCTCGGGGTGATCCCGAGGTTTCAGGCCCGATCGCTCAGGTCCGAATCACGCAGCGAACAGACGCGCGGCGTGCAGCCCGAGTCCGGTGGCGACGGAGGCGAAGCGGTCGCCGCGCACGGGCCGCGCCGCAGGGAAATCGGCGGCGATGCGGTCGGCCAGCACCGTCAGGCCGGTCGAGCCGCCGGTGAAGTACAGCGCATCGACGTCCGAAGGCTGGAGCCCCGCCCGCTCGACGGTCTCGCGGCCCGCCTGCGCGATGCGCTCGATGTCGTCGCGCAGCGCGCCCATCGCGGCCGTCTCGGACAAGGCGACCGACAGGCCCGACTCGATCAACCCCAGGTCGATCGTGCAGTCGCCGCCGGCCGCGACCTCGATCTTGGCCTCCTCGGCCCGATGGGCGAGCTCATGGCCCAGGCGCTCGTCCAGCACCGTCATCAGGCGCTGGTGATGGCGCGGGTCGCCGTAGAAGCCCTTCATGTTGCGCAGCTCGATCACCCGCTGCGGGCTGTAGCAGGTGTTGATCAGGTGCCAGGTCGCCAGGTCGAAGTAGACGCCGCTGGGCACTTCGCGCGGCGTCTGGCCCGGCTTGGCGGGACCGAGGGCGCGGTAGCCGAATTCGCGCAGGATGCCGGTCAGCTCGATGTGACGGTCGAAGTCGGTGCCGGCGATGTGAACGCCGTGGTTGGCGAGGATGTCGTCGCGGCGGTCCAGTCGCCGGATGCGTTCGGGCCCGACGCGCACCAGCGAGAAGTCGGAGGTGCCGCCGCCGATGTCGGCCACCAGGACCAGCTGCTCGCGATCGGCCTGCTGCTCGAAGTCGAAGGCCGCGGCGATCGGCTCGAACTGGAAGTGCACGTCCTCGAAGCCCACCGCCCGCGCCGCCGCGGCCAGCGAGGCCTGCGCGGCCGCATCGCGCTCGGGCTCGCCGTCGACGAAGTAGACCGGGCGGCCCAGCACCACGCGGCGCGGCTCGTGCCCGTCACGCGCCGCCTGCCGGCGCAGGCGCTTCAGGTAGCCGGCGAGCATGTCGGCGTACTTCACGCCCCGTCCGCCGCCGACGTCGGTGACCTGGTCGATCAGGCTGGAGCCGAGGATGCTCTTCATCGAGCGCATCAGGCGCCCGTCGACGCCTTCCTCGTACGCGGCCATCGCCGCGCGGCCGAAGGCGCGCGGCGGGCCGTCGGCATCGTGGCGACCCTCGGCGTAATAGAAGACCGCGGTCGGCATCGTAACCTTGTCGTCCTCCAGCGGCACCAGGCGCATCGCGCCGGGGCGCGCGGCGTCCGGCACGGCGACGGCCGAGTTGGAGGTGCCGAAGTCGATGGCGCAGAAGTCGCGCGGCAGGTCGGTGGACGGGGAGGACATGGCGCGGCGGTCGGAAATGCGAAAAGGGCGCGGATTCTAGCCGCGCCCTTTTTTCGGCGTCCCGGCGTGCCGATGACGCCGGCAGGGGCTCCGCCGGTCGAGCGGGCCGGCGCTCAGGCGGCCTGGAGGCTGCGCACCGCGCGCGCCGGCAACGCGTCGCCGTAGAAACCGAAGTCCAGGTCCGGGCGCTTGCCGCTCATCAGCTCGGCCAGCGCGCGGCCGGAGCCCGCGCCGTGCGTCCAGCCCAGCGTGCCGTGGCCGGCGTTGATCCACAGGTTCGAGGCCTTCTGGCTGCGCCCGATGTAGGGCACGTTGGTCGGCGTGCTGGGCCGCAGGCCGGTCCAGTAGTTCGGCTCGGACAGGTCGGCGACGCCGGGGAACAGCTCCTCGTAGCGGCGCACCAGCGACTCGCAGCGGACCTTGGACGTCGGGCTGTCCAGGCTGGTGTCCAGGCCCACCAGCTCGGCGGTGCCGGCGATGCGGACGAAGTCGCCCAGGCGCGAGATCGCGATCTTGCGCGCGTCGTCCAGCAGGCTGACGCTGCTGGCCTGCTCCGGCCGCTTCAGCCGCAGCGTGGCCGAGTAGCCCTTGGCCGGATAGATGTTGAGGTGCTCGCCCAGCGACTTGGTCAGGCCGGGCGCGTAGGAGGCCAGCGCCACGACGTAGGCATCGCCCTTGAGCCATTGCGTCTGGCCGGTCTCGCGGGACTGGACCTGCACGCCGGCGACTTCGTCGCCCTGCGGCTGCAGCGTCACGATGTCGTGGTTCCACAGGAACTGCGCGCCGCGACGTTCGGCCAGCTTGGCCAGCGCCTGGGTGAAGACGCGCGCGTCGCCGGATTCATCGCTGGGCGTGTAGGTGCCGCCGAAGACCGCGTGCTGGGCCGAGCGCAGCGCCGGCTCGATCGCCAGGACCTCGTCGCGGCTCAGCACCCGGCGGTCGACGCCGTGACGGCGCATGATCTCGGCGCCCTGCGCGCCGGCCTCGAAGTCGGCCTCGCTGCCGAAGAAGTGCAGGATGCCCTTCTGCAGGCGGTTGTACTGGATGCCGGTCTCGGCGACGAGCGCCTGCAGCGACTCGTGGCTGTAGCGGCCCAGGCGCACCAGCTGCTCGACGTTGCGCTCGAAGGCGGCCGTCGTGCACTGGCCCAGGAAGGACAGGCCCCAGCGCCACTGCGCCGGGTCCAGCCGCGGGCGGAACAGCAGCGGGGCGTCGTCCTTCAGCAGCCACTTGGCGACCTTGAACGGCGCACCGGCATTGGCCCAGGGCTCGCAGAAGCAGACCGAGATCTGCGCGCCGTTGGCGAAGCTGGTTTCCAGCGCCGCATCGGGCTGGCGGTCGACGACGACGACATCGTGACCCTGGTCCAGCAGGTACCAGGCGGTGTGGATGCCGATGATGCCGGCGCCGAGGACGATGACCTTCATGGGAGAGCTCCAGGTGAACTTGTGGTTCCGCTTCGATGCAGCGTGGGGCGGGCTTCAGGCCAGCGGGCGCAGGATCAGCTGCAGTCCCAGGATGGCCATCACGAGGGCGATCAAGGCATCGATGCTGCGCCAGACCGCCGGGCGGCGCAACGGCACCGCCACCGCCGCCGCGCCGAAGCCCAGCAGCGAGAACCACATCCACGACGCCACCGAGGCGCCGGCCGCGAAGGGCAGCTGCATGCCGGCCGGCTGCTGCGCGCCGACGGTGCCCAGCAGCACCACGGTGTCCAGGTAGACGTGGGGATTCAGGTAGGTCATCGCCAGCGTGCTGCCCAGCACCGCCGTCAGCGAGCCGCTGCCCGCCTGCGCCTGCAGGCCGGCCTGCGGCGACATCGCGCGCAGCGCGGCCTTGAGGCCGTAGGCCAGCAGGAAGGCCGCGCCGCCCCAGCGGAAGACCTCCATCAGCAGCGGGCTGGCGGCGATCAGCCGGCCCAGCCCGAACACGCCCAGCCAGATCAGCAGCATGTCCGACAGCGCGCACACCAGGACCACCGGCGCCACGTGCTGTCGCATCAGGCCCTGGCGCAGCACCAGCGCGTTCTGCGCGCCGATGGCGACGATCAGGCCGGCTCCGGTGAGCCAGCCTTGCAACAGGGCTGCGCTGGGGGACGACATCGGGGGTGTTTGGGCGGGCGGGTGGAGCAGCGGATTGTGGTGAGCCGCCGTCATTCCATGAAGCGGGATTAATATCTCAGCGCATACATTAGGACCGCTAATAGAGCTGTTGGAGGCCTCGATGAAGGATCTGGACGCCGCAGGGCTGGACTGCCTGGCCGCGCTGGCCGACGAGCGCAGCTTCGAGCGCGCCGCGGAGACGCTGGCGATCACGCAGAGCGCCGTCTCGCAGCGCCTGCGCAATCTCGAAGCGCAGGTGGGCCAGTTGCTGGTCGTGCGATCCCGGCCGCTGCGGCTGACCGAGCCCGGCAAGCGCTTGCTGCGCTATGCCCGCCAGTTGGCGGCGCTGCGCTCGGACGTGGTGCGGGAACTGGGCGTGCAGTCGGCCCAGGCGGAGCGCCTGCCGATCGCGGTGAACGCCGACAGCCTCGCGACCTGGGTGCTGCCGGCGCTCGATCCGCTGGTGCAGCGCGGCCTGCGGGAGGGCTTCGGGCTGGAGCTGGTCGTCGACGACCAGGACTTCACCCACGACTGGCTGCGGCAGGGCGAGGTGCTGGGCTGCGTCACCACCGTGCCGCAGGCGCTGCGCGGCTGCATCGCGCAGCCGCTGGGCGTGATGCGCTACATCGCCATCGCCAGCCCGGACTTCGCCGCGCGCATGCTGCCCCATGGGCTGGGCGAGGCCAACTTCGCGCAGGTGCCCTTCCTGGTCTTCAACCGCAAGGACGACGCGCAGCAGCAGTGGGTCCGCCAGGCGATGGGCCTGCGCTCGGCGCGGCTGAACGCGCGCTATGTGCCGTCCAGCGAGGGCTACGTGAACGCGGTGCGGATGGGCTGGGGGGTGGGCGTGGCGCCGGAGCTGCAGGTGCGGCCGCTGCTCGCGAGCGGCGAGTTGGTGGCGCTGCGGCCGGAGGTGCAGGTGGCGGTCGCCCTGTACTGGCACCAGTGGAAGCTGGGCGGCGAGACGGCCGTCGGGGGAGAACCCCGGCGCGCGGCCCCTGAAGGAGGGACACCGCCGGCCTTGCTGGATCAGATTGGCGAGGCCTTGGCGCGGGGCGCGCGGGAGGCGTTGATGCCGGCCTGAGGTCGGCGGGTCGATGCGTTGACGCAGCGCGTCAGCGCTTGACCGCGGCCAGCTGGATCTTGGTCTGGGGCTGGAGCTGGGCGGCCGGGACGGCCGATGCCGGCGCGGCGCCTTGCTGGGCCAGGTGCAGGCGGAAACCGCCACGCTCGTGCTTGTCCTGGACGGAGCTCGCCAGCCACGCCGAGGTCAGCACGACGCTGCTGACGATGGCCCAGGTCATCGACTTGTGGATCAGCGGGGACATGAGGGGGGCCAGGCGGCGGAGGTATTAGGGAAGGCCCGGAGCATAGTCACCCCCGATTGAGGGGGGGATCACACCTAAGTGGGGTGCGTGGTTATTCCGCCTCAGCTGTGGCGGGGTCACCCCAATCTGTGTGTATTTGTGAACACGATTCCGGAGCACCCGCGATCTGGGGATTCTCCCGAAGACGAAGGCGCGCAAACTGGGGCTCACCGCGCGGCGCTCCGCATCGGCACCGGGCGGCGGAACCACCCCGTGCTTTTCGACGAGGTCCATCATGCGCATCACCTCCGCCCTGAGCCTTTTCCGTCGCCCCAGTGCCGCGCGAGAGCCGGAACCGGCCGACATGGGGACCGCGTTCGGCATGGAAGCGAGCTTCGGCGACGACAGCGAGTACGAGGACTTCCGGCGCAGCGACTACGGCCTGGAGTCCGAAGCCGCACCGCCCGCGACGGTCACCTCGCCGCTGTCCTGGATGGCGGCCCGCCGCGGATGAATCGACAAGGCGCCCCGTCGGGCGCCTTTTTCGTTGGGCCAGGCGGTGTCAGCGGATCAGCAGCACCGGCACGTCGCTGTGGGCCATCACCTTGGTGGCGACCGAGCCCAGTACCAGCTTGCCCAGCGCCGTGTGGCCGTGCGAGCCCATCATCAGCAGGTCGAAGCGGCCCTTCTCCGCCACGGCGGTGATTGCATCCGACGCGTGACCGGTCTTGACGACGTACTGGGCCTTGATGCCGCGCTTGTCCATGAAGGCACGGATCGGCTTGAGCACCTTCTCCGCCTCTTCCTGGTAGTAATCGGCCAGCACGGCCTTGTCGAGCACCGCGGCCGCGCGGGGCGGCACGCCGGCCACCACGTGCACCACCGTGTAGTCGTGGGCTCCGCCCAGCCATTCGTCGTGGGCGGAGAGATAAGCCAGCATGCGCTTGGAATAGGTGCTGCCATCGACGGCGACCAGGATCTTCATGATGGTGTCCCTCTCTGTCGGCCGACGACCGGCCGCGGGGCAGTGTGGCACAGAGCGCTCTCTGGAAAGCCGCACCCTTGGCGCAGGCCGCGGCTGAATTGACGTTGGACAATGCGGGCTTCCCGGCCGGTCGCGAGCCGCCCGGGCCGCGTTCCCGGACCCTTCCTCCGCCATCCGCCCAACCGTCCCTCCGCCGTGCGCCTGCAACTGATCTCCGACCTCCACCTCGAGCGCCAGACCGACTTCCAGACCGTCGCCGCGCCCGATGTCGATCTGCTGGTGCTGGCGGGCGACGTCGGCTCGTACCAGGCGGGCTCGCGGCTGGTGACCGACGACTTCGGCCTGGGCCGCTTCTCGCCGCGGCGCGCGGACGCGCCATGGCGGCGCGTGCTCTACGTGCCGGGCAACCACGAGTACGACGGCCTCGAGTTCACCACCGCCCAGGCGCGGCTGCGCCAGACCTGTGCCGACCTCGGCATCGAGTGGCTGGACCGCGAGCAGATCGTCATCGGCGACGTGCGCTTCATCGGCACCACGCTGTGGGCCGACTTCGACGCGCTGGCCGCGCGCGAAGCCACCGTGACGAAACAGCTGGCGGCGCGGGAGAAGGCCTTCCGCGCCGCGAATTTCTACCTGCGCCGCTACTCGACGCTGGTCGACGGTCAGCACTTGCTGGCCGAGGGCCAGCGGGAACTCGCGCTGGACTGCCAGGCCTGGCTGCGCGCGGCGCTGGCCGTCCCGTTCGACGGCAAGACGGTGGCCGTCACGCACTACGCGCCCAGCCTGCGCAGCGCCGATCCCCGCTATGGCTTGACGCCGGGCACCGCGGGTTTCTGCAACTCGCTCGACGAGCTGCTCCCCTTCGCCGACCTGTGGCTGCACGGCCACCTGCACTGCGCCCACGACTATGTCGTCGAGTCGCCCTCCGGCCCGCGCGGCGAGCTGCCGCACCGCTGCCAGGTCGTCGCGAACCCGCTGGGTTACGCGAGCAAGGGCGAGCAGGAAGACTACCGGCCCGAGCTGGTCATCGAGGTCTGACGGGCGGCGGGCCGTCGTAGGTCCAGAGGTAGTCGCGCGGCATCGGACCCTTGTTGCGGCCGCCCTGCTGCGTCTGCTCCCACGCGTGGGCCAGGATGCCGACCGAGCGCGACAGGCAGAACAGGCCGCGCGCCAGCGGCGCCGGGAAGCCGAGCTCGGCGTAGATCACGGCTGTCGCGCCGTCGATGTTCATCGGGATGCGCCGGCCGTCCTTGCGCCGTTGCAGCTCGGCCTCGACCGCGCGCCCGATCGCCGCGAAACGGCCCGACACCACGCCGAGCTGCGCGCTTCGTCCACCAGCGCCAGCAGCCGCGGCGCGCGCGGATCCACCGGGTGGAAGCGGTGGCCGAAGCCCGAGACGAACTTGCCCCGCAGCACGATGGCCTCGTCCAGGCCCGCGGCGACGGCGAGCTCCAGCGTCGCGCCGTCGTCCATCCGCGCCGCGATCGACTGCAGCATCTCCACGCATTGCTCGCCCGCACCGCCATGCACGTCGCCGAGCACGTTCATCGCCGACGCCATCGCGTTGTTCAGGCCCACGCCGCAGGTCGCCGCCATGCGCGCGATCGCGATGCTCGGCGCCTGCGGCCCGTGGTCGACCGCCGCCATCAGCGCCATGTCCAGCAACTGGGCCTGCTCCGCGCCGGGCAGCTCGCCGCGCGTCATCAGCCAGATCATCTGCGCGAAGCTGACCTGACCGATCAGGTCCTCGATCGCATGACCGCGGTAACGGATCACGCCCGGCGACATCTCGATGATCGACGTCCGCCACCAGTCCGCCATGCGCGGATCGCGAGCGGGCGCCTGCGCGTCGCCATCCGCCGCCGGAAATTCCTGCCCGCTCATACCGCCTTCTCCTCGATCAATGCCGCCCGCTCGGCGGCGCCGTAGCCCAGTTCCTCCAGGATCGCGCCAGTGTGCTCGCCGAGCCGCGGCGGCGGCCGGTCCACCGACGGCGCCTCGCCATTGAGCTTGAAGCCGGTGCGCAGCACGTGGATGTCGCGGCCGACGCCGGGCACGTCCTCGAAGCGCCCGACCATGCCGCGCTGCGCGATCTGCGGCTGCTCGAGCGCCGCCTTCACCGACAGCACCGGCCCCGCCGGCACGCCGGCCTCGTTGAGGCGCTGCCACCAGTCGCTGGCCGGCCGGGCGGCCAATGCGGCCTCGAGCCGCTGCTTGAGTTCGGCCCGATGCTGCAGCCGCGCCTGGCGATCGACGAAGCGCGGATCGGTCTTCCACTCGGGATGGCCGGCCACGTCGCAGACGGCCTCGAACTGCTCCTGCTTGTTGGCCGCGATGTTCAGCAGCCCGTCGCCGGTGCGGAAGGCACCGGACGGACTGGCCGTCACGTTGTCGTTGCCCATCGGCCGCGGCTCCTGGCCCGCGACCAGCAGGTTCGATACCGCCCAACCCATCGTCGCCATCGCGGCCTCGAGCATGGAGACGTCGATGAAGACGGCCTCATCGCGGTCGCGGTCGGCCAGCGCCGCGGCGATCGCCATCGCGGCGGTCAGGCCGCCGATCGTGTCGGCAACCGGATGGCCGACGCGCAGCGGCGCGTCGCCGCGTCGCCGGTGATGCTCATCATCCCGGACATGCCCTGGATGATCTGGTCGTAGGCCGGCAGGTCGCGCAGCGGGCCGTCCTGGCCGAAACCGGAGATCGCGCAGTAGACGAGCCGCGGCTGGATCAGGCGAAGCGCCTCGAAACCGACGCCCAGCCGCTGCATCACGCCGGGACGGAAGTTCTCGACCACCACGTCGGCGGTCGCTACCAGCTTGCGAAACACCGCCTGGCCGGCCGGGCGCTTGAGGTCGATGGTG
Organism: Mitsuaria sp. TWR114; assembly: GCF_007997345.1. Taxonomy (NCBI): domain Bacteria; kingdom Pseudomonadati; phylum Pseudomonadota; class Betaproteobacteria; order Burkholderiales; family Sphaerotilaceae; genus Roseateles; species Mitsuaria sp. TWR114. Next base: position 9,996 of record NZ_VOSR01000405.1, on the reverse strand, counting down.
ATCGAGCGCTTGCCCGGGTTCTGGGCCAGGAAGGACGCGCCCATCCGCGCCCGGTTGAGCGCGGGGTCAGCACCGAGTTGCCTGGCCAGGTCGCCGGTCTCGCGCGCCTCGACCTTGATGACGTCGGCGCCCAGGTGGGCCAGTTGGTGGCAGGCGAACGGGCCCGCAAGGACGTTCGTCAGGTCCAGGACGCGCACGCCGCGCAGCGGGGAAAGGCTCATGGTGGGCTCCGTCGCGCATGCCTGCGTTGGGTCCGCATGCGTTGGCGAAAGTTCTATCTGACAGAATAGTGATTTGTCTGATAGAACTCTAGGACGACTTGATCCGCCTGAACAGGGCCTGAGACAAGGGAATTACGAGGGAATACCCATGGCTGACCGCAAGACCGCCCCCGCCCGCCCCCCGGAACCCGCCGATGGAGGGGGCTCGTCAGCGGACGCCGACTCCAGCGGGGTGGCGGTGCTCGACCGCGCCTTCGCTCTTCTGGGGGCCTTCGGTCAGGACGACAACAGCCTGTCGCTGGCGGAACTGGCGCGCCGGACCGATCTCTACAAGAGCACGGTGCTGCGGCTGCTGGCTGCGCTGGAACACGGCGGCTTCGTGCGCCGGCTGTCCGACGGCCAGTACGCCATCGGCCCGGCGCCCCTGCGGCTGGCGACGATCTACCAACGCTCGTTCCAGGTCGGGCCGGCGGTGGAGCCGCTGCTCAAGCAGCTGAGCGCGGAGACCGGCGAGACGGCGTCCTTCTACGTCCGGCACGGCGACGCCCGCATCGCGCTCTACCGCTGGGAGCCGGCGCGTTCGGTGCGCGCCGCGGTGGCGGTGGGCCAGCAGTACGCCTTGCGCCAGGGCGCCTCGGGCAAGGTGCTGTGCGCGTTCTCGGAGGACCGGAGCGCCGGCTTCGAAGCCATCCGGACGCGGGCCTGGGCCGATTCCTACGGCGAGCGCGAGCCGGACACCGCCTCGGTCGCCGCACCGGTGCTGGCGGCCGACGGACGGGCACACGGGGCGATCGCGGTCTCCGGACCGCGCATCCGCCTGTCGCCTCCGACGACGATGCTGGCGGCTTGCCAGGCGGTCCTGGGCGCCGCCCGGGAAGCGACGCGATTGCTGGGAGGCGACGTCGCGCGGCTCGATGCCGCGTCGCGCGCGCTCAGCCCCGACCAGTTCAGCGGCGGCGCCTGAGCGCCGCGCGCATCAGCGACCGCGGCCCCCGGCGAGGCGATCAAGCCGCGCCGTGGCAGTTCTTGAACTTCTTGCCCGAGCCGCAGTGGCAGGGATCATTGCGACCCAGCTTGGGAGCGTCGCGGCGGACCTGCTCGACGTGATACCGCTGCGACTCGGTCGCTTCCTGGAGGTCGACCACGGTCAGGATCAGATCCTCGATCGCCTCGTCGATGTTCTTGAGCGGATGCTCGCGATCCAGCAGCTCGACGACCTCCCGCTCCTCCGGCGTTTCGGCCGGCAGGTGGCGGTACAGGCGGGCGAGCAGCGCGTTGACGTTGTCGTCGGCCTGCTCGTGCAGGTCGGGGAAGGTCACCGCGGCGTATTCGAAGCCGCCGACCCACGGCGGCAGCGCGCGGGTGATCGGGTCCTCGGGCAGTGTCACCGCGTCGGGATCGATGCCTTCGGCGGCCGCGATCTCGGCGGCGGCCTCGACGGCGTCTTGCGCCTGCTCCTCGGCCTGCTCCTCGGCCTCACCGCTCCCCTCGCCGCCCTCGCCTTCGGTCGCGTCCTCCGCGTCCAGGTCCAGCACCAGCGGATAGAACCAGCCCTGCTCCAGCATGCTGTGGTTCAGCGAGGCGAAGCGGCGCTCCACCAGCGCGCGGATGCGGGCGAGCCAGGCGGGGTCGACGTCGTCAGGCAGCGGGCGGCCTTCGTAGTCGAAGACCGGCGGCAGCCACTCCTCGATCGGAATCAGGCGCGGCTGCACCAGCACGCCGGCCAGGTAGCCGTCCAGCATCGAGGCATCGAGCGGCTCGAGCGGCGCGGGCGTGGCGGCGAGAAGGTCGTCGAGTTCGTCGAACTCGGCGTCGGAAAGGTCGTGGGCAATGCTCATGGGGCGCGATTGTCGCCGGGCGCGACCGATTCGATCAGCCGTTCGCGCATCCAGCGCTGGGCGCTGCGATCTTCATTGCGCAGGTGCCAGAGCAGGTCCACGTGCACCGGCGAGAGCTGCATCGGCAGCGGCCGGTAGATCAACGCGTCCTGGTAACCGGTGGCGGTGATGAAGGATTGGGGGAGCACCGTCAGCAGGTCGGAATGCGCGACCACCCGTCCGGCGGTGAAGAACTGGTTGACCGTCAGCGCGATCCGGCGACTGCGCTTGAGCGCCGCCAGCGCTTCGTCGACGAAGCCGTAAGGCCGGCCGGAGAAGCTCACCAGCAGGTGATGCGCCTGGCAGAAGGCGTCCAGCGTCAGCTCCTGGTCCGCCAGCGGATGGCCCCGCCGCATCACGCAGACGTAGTACGAGTCATACAGCCGCTGCTGGCGGATGGCCGCCATGTCGCCCTGCCCCTTGAGCGCGGCGACGGCGGTCGGAAAGTAGCCCAGCGCGAAGTCGGCCTCGCCCTGCTCCAGCAGCGAGCGGGGATCGCGGGTCGTCAGCGGCAGCACATGGACATTGGCCAGCGCGCGCAGCCGCTCCAGCTGCTGCATCAGCGGCGGCAGGATCAGCGCCGCAGTGGCGTCGGCCATGGCCAGCCGGAAGGTGTACTCCTCCGAGCCTGGCTGATAGTCGCCGGGATCGAGCGCCACCCGCAGCCGCGTCAGGGCCGACCGGACCTCGGGCCACAGGCCCTCGGCGCGGGAGGTGGGCTTCATCCCGAAGGCTTGGCGCACGAACAGGTCCTCGCCCAGCGCCTCGCGCAGGCGTTTGAGCGCATGGCTGACCGCCGGCTGCGTCATCGACAGCCGCTCCGCGGCCCGGGTCATCGAGCGCTCCGCCATCACGGCGTCGAAGACCTTCAGCAGGTTGAGATCCAGGTTGCGGAAGCTCACGGGAGGCCCTCCAAAGCAGGCACTTCTTCACGGGAAACGCGCGCACATCGGTGCGGCGACGCGCTCCAACGACGGCACTCCAACGGGTGATTCGCGGCGCGAATTGCGCATTCCTTCGCGCTTGGCGGTGCACACCGTGATGCCGGTCACGTTCGGAACGCGGGCCGCGCAATGATATGCACAGCGTTTATACATTCGATGCCCATCTTTCATTGGCGTCATGTATAGGGGAAACCCTATAGTTCGTTCCGTCGGTTCTACAGAGCCGCACAACCCAGCCAATCAAAGGAAATCGCCATGAGCGTCGCTACCCAAACCTTCGGTCTGCCGCTGAGCCGCACGGTGCGTCGCGGCGGCACGTTCGCCACCATCGGTGCCCGCGTCTGGGCCCGCACCATCACCAACGTGAAGGCCCGCATCGAGTCCGCCAAGATGGCCCGCGCCGAGCGCGAGCTGCTGGCCCTCGCCGCCCAGTACGAAGAGAGCATGCCCTCCTTCGCCGCTGAACTGCGCGCCGCCAACGCCCGTCGCAACGGCTGACACGCCGCCCCACCGGGCGCCGTACAGGCCCGGTCGCGAAGCCAGGAACCCTCGTAAGGTGAGCGCAGGCTCTCCTCGAAAGGCGCTCCAGGCCGAGCAAAACAAAAGCCCGCTTCGAATCGCTTCGAGCGGGCTTTGCCTTTGCGGCGCCGATGAAGGCACCACCCCGTTTGCGGGGCAGCGGGGCTGCGGGCCGGGTGGCCCGCCGTCGATCAGGCCTGGGCCAGGCGCTGTTCGATCCTGGCCTTGGTGGCCGGCAGTTCGGCCGGCAGGCCCTGGGCCAGCTGGGTGAAGAGCTCATCGTGCAGCTTGAGCTCGGTCGCCCAGTCCTCGTTCGAGATCTGGGTGACGGTCTTGAACTGTTCCGGCGTGAAGGCCAGGCCCTGCCAGTTCAGGTCCTCGTAGCGCGGGCTGGTGCCGAAGGCGTGTTCGACGCCCTGGCCCTGGCCGTCCACGCGTTCGAGCATCCACTTCAGCACGCGCATGTTCTCGCCGTAGCCGGGCCAGACGAACTTGCCGTCGGCGCCCTTGCGGAACCAGTTGACGCAGAAGATCGCCGGCAGCTTCGCGCCGGACTGGGCGAGCTTGGCGCCCAGCGTCAGCCAGTGCTGGAAGTAGTCGGCCATGTTGTAGCCCATGAAGGGCAGCATCGCGAACGGGTCGCGGCGCACGACGCCCTGCTGGCCGGCGGCCGCGGCGGTCGTTTCCGACCCCATGGTGGCGGCCATGTAGACGCCTTCGGTCCAGTCGCGCGCCTGGGTCACCAGCGGCACGGTGGTCGAGCGGCGCCCGCCGAAGATGAAGGCGTCGATCGGCACGCCGGCGGGGTTGTCCCACTCGGCGTCCAGCGCCGGGTTGTTGGTTGCCGCGACGGTGAAGCGGGCGTTCGGATGCGCGGCCTTGGCGCCGGTTTCCTTGGCGATCGCGGGCGTCCAGTCCTTGCCCTGCCAGTCGATCAGGTGCGCGGGCGGCGTGTCGGTCATGCCTTCCCACCACACGTCGCCATCGTCGGTCAGCGCGACGTTGGTGAAGATGACGTCCTTGTCCAGGCTGGCCATGCAGTTCGGGTTGGTCAGCGAGTTCGTGCCCGGGGCGACGCCGAAGTAGCCGGCTTCCGGGTTGATCGCGTACAGGCGGCCGTCCTTGCCGGGCTTGATCCAGGCGATGTCGTCGCCGATGGTGGTGACCTTCCAGCCCTCGAAGCCGGCCGGCGGGATCAGCATCGCGAAGTTGGTCTTGCCGCAGGCGCTCGGGAAGGCGGCCGCGACGTGATGCTTCTTGCCTTCCGGCGAGGTGACGCCCAGCACCAGCATGTGCTCGGCCAGCCAGCCCTGGTCGCGGCCCATGGTCGAGGCGATGCGCAGCGCGAAGCACTTCTTGCCCAGCAGCGCGTTGCCGCCGTAGCCGGAGCCGTAGGACCAGATCTCGCGCGTCTCGGGGTAATGGACGATGTACTTCGTCTTGTTGCAGGGCCACTTGACGTCGGCCTGGCCTGGTTCGAGCGGCGCGCCGACGGTGTGGACGCAGGGCACGAACTCGCCGTTGTCGCCCAGCGTGTCCAGGACCGCGCGACCCATGCGGGTCATGATGCGCATGTTCACGGCGACATAGGGGCTGTCGGACAGTTCGACGCCGATGTGGGCGATCGGCGAGCCGATCGGTCCCATCGAGAACGGCACGACATACAGCGTGCGGCCGCGCATCGCGCCCTTGAAGAGCGCCTTGTCGCCGGTTTGCAGCAGCGCGCGCATCTCGGCCGGTTCCATCCAGTTGTTGGTCGGGCCGGCGTCGAGCTTGTTCTTCGTGCAGATGAAAGTGCGGTCCTCGACGCGGGCGACGTCGCTGGGGTCGCTCCATGCGAGGTAGCTGCCGGGGCGCTTGGCCGGGTTCAGCTTCTGGAAGGTGCCGGCGTCGACGAGCTGCTGGCACAGGCGGTCGTACTCGGCCTGGCTGCCGTCGCACCAGTAGACGTCCTTGGCTTCGGTGAGCGCGGCGATCTCGGCGACCCATGCGATCAGGCGCTGGTGTTTCACGTAAGCCGGCACGTTCAGGCGCAAGCCTTCCATTACAGGTCGGTTCATGGCGATTCCCAATTTGAGGATATGAAAAGCGGAATTGGGTCAGCTCCGATCCGGTGGCTTCCCGCTCTGCCTACAGAGGAGAAGACCGCGGAGCTGACCCAATGCCGCACGCCATGGCTGGTGCCTCGCCGAACACTGGTTCCAATGTAATCACGCCGTAACTCGCGTGCTCGGCGGGGTTATGCGTTTCTGGAATGGATTGATGCCGGGGTCTGGAACCCCTCGCGTCAGCGGCCGCTCTCCCCCACGTTGGGGAACACCACGCTGCGCTTCACCCGCCCATAGGCGAAGCTCGTGTCGATGGACTGGATCCCGGGGATGGCGTGCAGCTCCTGCCGGACGAAGCGCTCGTAGTCCTTCAGGCTCTGCGTCAGGACGCGCAGCAGGTAATCCACCTGACCGGTCATCACGTAGCAGTCCAGCACGGCGTCAACCGCCTGGATGGCGCGCTCGAACTTGCGCACGGCGTCGGCGGTGTGCTCCTTCAGCTTCACACCGACGAAGGCGGTCACCGGCAGGCCGAAGGCCTCCTCGTCGACGACCGCCGTGTAGCCGCGGATCATCCCGGACTCCTCCAGCATGCGCAGCCGGCGCAGGCAGGGGGTCGGCGTCAGGCTCACCTGCTCCGACAACTCCTGGTTGGTCATTCGCCCGTTGGCTTGGAGGGCGGCGATGATTTGGTAGTCCTTGCTGTCCATGCGCTCGACATTAGCAGCTTCTGCCAACCGGAGGCTCGATAACGCGTGACTTTGAACGCTTCCGCTGGACCGGCGAATCGAGAATTCCCGGGTCCGACGAGAACGCCATGAAGTCCCTCCAGCCCATCCCCGCCTCCCCCCTTTCGATCGCCGCGCCACCGCGCCCTTGGGTGGGCTGGCTGACGATGGGCCTGACGCTGGTGATCTGGGCCAGCTTCTCGCTGTCGATCCGCGCCATCGGCAGCTCCAGCCTCGCGCCCACCGACGTGGCGCTGATCCGCTTCCTGGTGCCGGCGCTCGCGCTGGCGCCCTTCCTGCCCTCGCGGTTCGCCGCGCTCCGGGCGCTGCCGGTGAAATGCTGGGTCATGGTGGCCTGTGGCGCGGGACTTCCCTTCTTCCTGATCGCCTCGCTGGGCGGCAAGTTCACCTCGGCCGCGCATGTCAGCGCGCTCATCGCCGGCACGACGCCGGTGTCCTTCGCGCTGATCGGCTGGCTGCTGTGGCGTGAGCCGGTCTCCCCCGCGCGGATGCGGCGGCTGGCCCTCATCCTGGTGGGCGTGGCCCTGATGGTGTGGGGGTTCGGCGCGCAATCGCCGCATGCCATGGTCGGCGCGGGCGTGCTGCTGCTCGCCAGCCTCCTTTGGGGGATCTACACCCACGGCCTGCGGCTGGCGGGGCTGGACCCACTCTCCGGCGTCATGGTCGTGACCTACCCGTCGGTGGTCGCGCTCGCCGCCCTGGTCGGCTCGGGACTGGTGGAGTCGCGGCTCGCGGCGGCGCCGGTGAACGAGCTGCTGATGTTCGCCGCGGTCCAGGGCGTCGGCGTCGGCCTGTTCTCGACGCTGCTGTACGGCATGTCGATCCGGCTGCTCGGCGCGGCGAAGTGCGCGATGGTGGGCGCGCTGGCGCCGGTACTCGCCACGTTGCTGGCCATCCCCCTGCTGGGCGAGTCGCCCACCGCGCTGACCGCCTTTGGCGTGATGGTGGTCAGCCTCGGCGTGGTGCTCGCCGTCCGGGCCAGCACGGCGCCCCGCTGAAGGCCCCCCGCAAGCGGGACCTGAGCTCACCCGGCGAGGCACTCCGCCGGTGACCGGCCAGCGTTGTGCCCCACGCCGCTCGGGCAAGTCCCGACCCGCCGGGGCCGCGCCGGCACGCCGAAAGCCCCTATGCTCGGCGCGTCCACCGCGAGGTTCCCGACGCTCATGTCCGCTCCCACCGGCCTCAGCCTCCGCGCCCGCCTGTACCTGGTCCTCGGCCTCGCGCTTGCGCTGGTGGCCGCGTCGGCGCTGCTGGGGTGGTGGCAGTCGAGCCGGCTGGCCGGCATCGCGCAATCCCTCTATGAAGACCGCCTCGTGCCGGTGGACCTGCTGCGGGAGATCGAGCACACGCTCGGCGCGCAGCACCTGGGCGCGCTGCTGATCGCGCAGGCGCAGCAGCCCGACGCCGCGCAGCTGGACAGCGCCGGCCGCCGCCTGGCCGATGCCACCCGCGCGCTCTGGCGGCGCTACCTGGCCACCCGCATGGCGCCGGCGGAGACGGCCCTGATCGCCCGCACCCAGCCGCAGCTGGACCAGCTCTGGGCCGCGCTGACCGCCAACCTGCCGCCGACCCCCGAAGCCCTGCGCGAGCTCAACCAGCGCCGCTTGGCCACGATGCGGATGCTCGACGAACTGATCGCCTTCCAGCTCAGCCAGGCGCGCGTCGACACCGAACGCGCCCGGCAGGGCGCCACCGACGCCGCCCACCTCGGCCTGCTGCTGGTGCTGCTCACCGCGGGCCTGTGCGGCGTCGTCGTCTGCACCGTCTGGACCCGCTACGACGAGGAGCGCCGCGCCGGCCAGGAGTCCCGCCAACGGCTGCAGCGGCTCTACCAGGCGCTGTCGCAGACCAACCAGCGCATCGTGCGCCGCGAGGCCGAGGCTCTCCACGATCCCCGCGCGGAGCAGCACCTGTTCGAGGACCTGTGCCGCATCTGCGTCGAGACCGGTCATGCGCGCTTCGCCGCGGTGGTGCTGGTCGATGGCGATCATTTCGAGCGCGTCGCCGACCACGGCCCCGCCGACCGCCTGATGCCCGGCGCGCCGCAGCGCTGGCGTGCCGATGCGCCGTTCGCGCGGAGCTCGATGGCGACCCGCGCCGTCCTCGAGGGCACACATCAGGTCAGCAACCGCGCGCTCGAGGATCCGAGCCTGACGGCGCCCGGGGCGCCGCTGATCCCGCCGGGCGTCGAATCGATGGCGGCCTTTCCGCTGCGCCGCGGCGGCGAGGTGGTGGGCGCGCTCAGCCTGCTCGCGGGTGAGCCGGACTTCTTCGATCCCCAGGTGATGGGACTGCTGGACGAGATGGCCGGCGACCTGTCCTTCGCGCTCGAGCACCTGCGGCGCGAGCGCCATCAGGCGCGCGAGCTCGATGCCCTGCGCGAGGCGCTGCGCCAGCGCGAGCCCGGCCTGGTCGAAACCACGCCTGCGGCAGAATCGCCGGATGCAACTGATCAGTCTGAACACGGCCCGCGCTGAACCGCTGCTCATCGACGGCCGGCCGGTGATGACCGGCATCCGCAAGCAGCCCGTGGCCGAGGCGCGCGAGGTGCGCCCCCTCGGCGTGGAGGGCGATGAGCAAGCCGATCCCAGCGTCCACGGCGGCCTGTCCAAGGCGGTCTACGCCTATCCCGCCGAGCATTACGACTTCTGGCGCACGGTGCGCGCCCAGGCGCAAGTCGCCGGCTGGGAGGCGCCGCTGCCCTGGGGCGCGGTGGGCGAGAACCTGTCGATCACCGGTCTGCTCGAAGGCGACGCCTGGATCGGCGACGTGCTGGTCTTCCCCGACTGCGAGCTCGCGATCAGCGAGCCGCGTTATCCCTGCTTCAAGTTCAACGCGGTCATGGGCTTCAACAAGGCCGCGAAGATGATGACCCAGAGCGGCTGGTGCGGGTTCTACCTCGCGGTGCGGCAGCCCGGCACGATCGCGGCGGGACAGGCCTTCACCGTCCGGCCCGGGCCGCGCGAGGTCTCGATCGCCGAGCTCTTCCGGTCGAAGACGAAGGGCAAGGATTGACCCTCGTCCTGCGGCGCCCCGCTCAGTCCGCCAGCGCCGGATAGTCGGTGTAGCCCTCGGCGCCGCCGCCGTACATCGTGGCCGAATGGGCCTTCTGCAGCGGCGCATTGAGCCGCAGCCGGCGCACCAGGTCCGGATTGGAGATGAAGCTGCGGCCGAAGGCCACCGCGTCCGCGTGGCCGTTGGACACCGCCTCGATCGCCATCTCGCGGGTGTAGCCGTTGTTGGCGATGTACACGCCCTTGAAGCGCTCGCGCAGCGCGCCGTAGTCGAACGGCGCGACATCGCGCGGACCGCCGGTGTGGCCCTCGATCACATGCAGGAAGGCCAGCTTCATCGGCGACAGCTGCTCGACGACATGGTTGAACAGCGCCTGGGCATCGCTGTCCTGGCGCGCGTCGTTGACCGGCGTGACCGGCGACAGGCGCAGCCCGGTGCGGTCGGCGCCGATCGCCTCGGCGATGGCCTGCATCACCTCGAGCAGCAGCCGCGCGCGGTTCTCGATCGAGCCACCGTAGGCGTCGGTGCGGTCGTTGATGCTGTCGCGCAGGAACTGGTCCAGCAGGTAGCCGTTGGCGCCATGCACCTCGACCGCATCGAAGCCCGCGGCCATCGCCGCATGG
>NZ_VOSR01000404.1:6885-9650 GCF_007997345.1 Mitsuaria sp. TWR114 | reverse complement strand
GCGGTCACCGCCTGCGGGCCCGACAGCGAATAGGAATTCGGCCGCAGCAGTCCGCCCGGCATGATCACGTTCACGCCGGGCACCGTCGCCAGCAGCATCGCGATGTTCAGCGCATTGGTGATCACGTTCAGCGACTGCAGCCGCAGGCCGCGGATCTGCTTGGCGATCTCCTCGGTGGTCGAGCCCGAGTCCAGCATCACCGTCTCGCCGTCGCGGATCAGCTTCGCCGCCTCGATGGCGATGCGCACCTTCTGCTCGTGGTGCAGCTTCTGCTTGACGCTGATCGGCACCTCCTCGGTGTCGCGATGCGCCAGCGCGCCGCCGTGCGTCCGCAGCAGCGCGCCGCCGGCGGCAAGCGCGTTGAGGTCGCTGCGGATGGTGACCACCGAGATGCCGAAACGCTCGGCCAGTTCCTCCACCGTGACCCGCCCCTGCGCCTGCACCTGGTCGCGGATCAGCTGACGCCGCTCGTCGATCAGCAGCGAGGCGTCGCGCTTGTCGGCGGACGTGGGACTCGGGGCGCGGGTGGTGGACATGAGGATCCGGAAGACGTGAACTTTCGAATGATATCGAGGTCGCTGCGTTCGGAAGCCACCGAGAAGGCGCCGAAGCGGCGGCCGGCCGACGCTCGCTCAGCGCGCCAGCGCCGCAACGGCGTGCGTGTCCGGCTCCAGCCGTGCCCCGGCCAACCGCGCCGCATACATCGCCGCGCCCAGCTCCGGTCCGAACTTCGGTGCCACGAGCACCGCATTCGGCAGCGACTTGGCCATCGCCGCGCGCAGCGCGCCGGTGACCGCACCGCCGGCCTCGAAGACCCCGCCGGTGTACGACACCTCGACCGCTGCTTCAGCCGGGAGATCCAGCTGCCGCGCCACGCCGGCCGCGAGGCGCCAGCTCCTCCCCCGCGCGTGCGAGCAGGGTCGCGGCCTGCGCATCGCCCTCGGCCGCCGCGGCCGAGACCAGCCGCGCCAGCTGTGCGAGCCGGCTGCGCGCCGCGGCGCCGTTGACCGCCGCGCAGACATCGAGGTCGTGCGCCAGTCCGAAATGCCGTCGCACCAGCCCGAGCAAGGGCCCCGGCGCCGCGCGCCCATCGGCCATGCGCGAGAACAGCGCCAGGCCCTCGCGCGCCAGCCAGTAGGCCGAGCCCTCGTCGCCGAAGACCTCGCCCCAGCCGCCGCTGCGCGCGCCGCGGCCCCGCCACTCGCCATAGGCGATGGAGCCGGTGCCCGCGACCAGGCTGATGCCGTCGCGCCCGCCGAGCGAGCCCGCCCAGCTGCACACCATGTCGTTGCCGACGCGCGCGAGCGGCAGGTCCGCGAGCAGCGCGTCGAAGGCCGGCAGCAGCGCGCTGTCCTCGCCATGCGCTGGCAGCCCGGCGAAGGCCGAGCGCACCGATGCGTGGCTCAGTCCCGCCTGCCGCAGCGTCTGGGCGATGCCCTCGTGCAGCAGCGCGCGCAGCGCGTCGAAACCGATCTCCAGGTAGTAGCTGGTCGTCGACACATGCCGCGCCAGCAGGCGGCCGTCGCCGGCCAGCAGCAGGAAGCTGGTCTTCGTGCCGCCGCCGTCGATGCCGAGGTAGACCGCGTCGCGGTCAGCCGCGCGCGGGTGGTCGTCGGCGATCGTCGATGTCATCGCGCTCATCGGGAGTCAGCCCTGCGGATGCGGGTGGATGGTGACGCCGCTGACCACGCGGGTCACGGTGCCGGATGCGCTCGGATTGTCCGGCGTGATGCCCAGCTTGAGCGAGGCCAGCAGCGCCAGGCACTGCCCGAAGACCAGCGCCACCGGCGCCAGCGCCAGGTCGGGCACGTTGGCCGGCAGGTCCAGCAGCACGTCGTCCTCGGACAGCGCGTCGGTGCCGTTGAGCGCCGCGGTGCTCAGCGCGACGACGCGGCCGCGGCCCTGGCGGCGCAGCTCGCGCAGCAGGTCCTGGTCGTAGCGGCAGGTGTAGCTGTCGTTGGACATCAGGATCAGCACCAGCGTGCGCTCGTTCAGCACCGTCTTGGGCCCATGCCGGAAGCCCAGCGGCGAATCCGCCAGCGCCACCAGCCGGCCGTCGGTCAGTTCCAGGATCTTCAGCGCCGCCTCGTGGGCCAGGCCCTTGAGGCCGTTGCTGCCCAGCACGACGACGCGCTCGAAGGGCTGCTCGCTGAGCGCCACCAGGCGATCCGCCTCGCTGGCCAGCAGCCGCGTGGCCGCGTCGCCCAATGCCTGTGGCGTGGGCAGCGGCAACCCGAAGGCCCAGGCGGCGGCGAGCAGCATGCCGGTGAAGCTGGACGTCATCGCGAAGGCGCGGTCGTGGGTCTCGTCCGGCAGCAGCAGCACCTGGGCGCGCGCATGCGCGCCGAGCCGCCGCGCCAGCGTGCCCTCGGCCGCGCAGGTGACGACCAGGTGGTGGCATTCATCGACCGTGGCATCGGCCAGGTCGACCGCGGCCAGGCTCTCGGGGCTGTTGCCCGAGCGTGCGAACGACACCAGCAGCGTCGGCACGCCGGGCTGCAGGCATTGGGCGGGGCTCGAGACGATGTCGGTGGTGGCGATCGCCTCGACGCGGACGCCGGGCCGCGCGCCCAGCTGCTGCAGCAGCGCGGCCGCATCGACCTGCAGGCGCTGACCGTCGACGCGCAGATCAACCTGATGCGCGCGCTGGGTGGCGGTTACAGCGAACCCCGCCGCGCCGAGGCGCCCGCGCCGGCCGCCGGCATCGTCCAGGCCGGCTTGGCGACCAGGCCGCTGGCCACGTAGGGCTGCGCGGCCGGCCGCGC
>NZ_VOSR01000404.1:0-6875 GCF_007997345.1 Mitsuaria sp. TWR114 | reverse complement strand
CAGCGACAGCGGCTGCTCCAGCCGGCAGTTGAGCACCTGCGCCCGCGCCAGGCGCAGCTGGGTGCCGTTGACCACCGCGTCGCGCAGCTTCGCATCGGTGGGCAGGTAGTCCGGCGCCGGGCCGAGCCGCACCCAGCAGAACACCGGCGTCTCGCGCAGCCGGATGGCGCCGCCGGTGGCGCCGCACGCGCCCTCGCGCGTCTCGGCCACCTCCAGCGCCTCGGTGGGATAGGACACCGTCAGGTCGAAGAACACCGGCGCGCCGAAGTCGTCGCCGGCCACCGGCGGCACCGGCTGCACCACCGCGTCGGCCAGCACGATCTCGCGGCCGCGGGCGTCGATCGCGTAGCCGGGCTGGATCGAGACCTCGCGCGCACCCTTGGTGCCGGTGGTGGCGAACCCGGCGCCGATGCCGGGCTGGTGCAGGCTCTGGTTGTGCAGCCAGCGCATCTGGCGGTTGAAGTCGTCCAGCTCCTGCAGGTCCGATGCGAACAGGCGCTGGCCGTTGAAGAAGCTGCTGCGCTCCGCGAAACGGGTGTCACCGATGAGGGCCATGATGTCCGGTTCCTTCCTCAGGGGTCAGGCGCAGGGATCGCCGGGTGTCTGCCCGGGGCAGTCGGTCACGGGCCGGAACTCCTGCTGGCAGCCGAACCAGCGCACCACCAGCCGTTTCTTCTGCGCGAAAGTCACGAAGGCGGCCGGGAAGTCGCTGTTGAAGCTGGTGATCAGCGACAGCGTCTCCGGCCGGAAGCGGTAGGCCGGCGTGGTCGCCGGCGTGACCGCGTACAGGTGCAGCTCGGCGTCGATCGGATACGGCCAGGCCGCGCGCGACTGGTAGACGCCGGTGTTCAGGTCCAGTCCGTACAAGGTCGCGATCGCGCGGCCGTCCAGTCCGCCGGCCGAGTCCATCCGCACCAGCGGTTGCCAGGTGGCCGGGAAGTCCATGGGCCGTGCCGGGTCCCAGGTCAGCGCCGCGGGCCCGACCAGCCCGCCGTCGATCCAGCCCTGGTCCACGATGCCGTCGCCCTGCGCCAGCGTGGGCCGCACCGTGACGGTGTTGCCCACGATCTGCTGCACGTAGGCGCCGTTGGAGACATCGGCGTGATGGACCAGCAGCCCCGCGACGTCGTTCGGGCCGAAGACGAGGTCGTCGGCGACATCGAGCTCCCGGGGATCGGCATCGACGCGGGTGATCCGCGCGCTGTCGCGCCAGTGCACCGTCGCGAGCCGGTCCCCGGTGGCCAACGCCCCCGGCGACCCGGACAGCACCAGGTCGACCCCGACGATCGCCACCACTTGCGCCACCGCGCTCTCCAGCGTCACGCTGCCAATGAGCGGCCAGGCCATCACGCAGTCGCCGACGGCGAAGGCGGCGGACTCGGCCAGCGTGATCCGTGTCTCGTCGGTCTGTTGCGCCACCACCGTCGCGACGCGGCCGAAGCGGCCGACGGCCAGCAGGTCCAGCCGGCGAGCCGTTTCCACCAGCGGCGACCCCAGGCCCAGCAGCGTGCCCGTCACCGCGGCCACCGATGCCGGCGGCGGCGACTCGGCGCCGTCGGCCACGCGCAGCCGCAGCACGTCCTTCACCCGCGCGGCGCTCGCGCGTCCGACGCGCACTTCGTTCGGCCGCTTGGGCTCGAAGGCGTCGATCGTCGTGGCGCAGCACCAGTCCGCCGCCACCAGCCGATCGCCCACCGCCAGTCCCAGCCCGGCGCTGAGCACCAGCGCCTTGCGCTTCTTCACGATCTTGTCCACGACGGCGACCAGGGACAGGTCCCGCATCGGCGCCACGACGTCGCCTACGGCGAACGGCGCGACGTCGCTGACGCCCACCTCGCTGCTGGCCTTCGGGACCAGGCGCTGGATCGTCAGGCCGCCGGAGAGCGGCACGGCGCGCGTCAGCGTGGCCACCTCGGCCGCCGTCGGCGGCGGCTGCAGCTCGAGCTTCACGCCGTCGCTCACCGTTACTTCGGGCGCCGTCGCCAGCGGCTGCCGGTCCGCGTCGAGCAGCACCGCCCGCGCGCCCTTGCCCAATCCCTGCGGCGCCGACTTCAGCTCCAGCTGCAGCGACTTGCCGTCGGCCGACAGCGTCGCGCGCTTGATGTCGATGGCGTCGGTCATCCGCGCCACGTGCAGCCCGTCGCTTTCCTTCCAGGCCGGCGGCGGCTGCTCCACGGTCATCCGGCCGCGCTCACGCCGTCGATCAGCGCGACGGCGCCGTCCGAGTCACGGTGCAGCACGTCGCCCTTCTTGATCGCCGGCGCGGCGGTGTAGTCGGCCAGCATCGCCGCGCTGTCGTCGGGCACCGTCACCACCTCGGCCAGGCGCGGCAGGTTGCCCAGCGCCAGCACGCTGTCGTTGACGCGCACGCCGTCCAGCGGCGCGGAAAGCGTCACCGTCGATCCCTCGGCCGCGGTCAGCGACACCGCTGTGCGGGCCCGCGGCCGCAGCAGCGCGATGACGTCGTTCGGCTTGAAGACGGCGGCGTCGTCGAGGTCGATCGAGAGCTGGTCGCCCGCGCTCGCCGGATCGCCGACCACCCGCGTCTGGCCGTACCAGGCGGCGACGCGGCGGCGCCCGATCTCGGCCATCAGCAGCCGGAAGGTGAAGCCGTCGACGGCCGGATCGGCCACCTCGGGGAAGAAGGCCGGCGCGAACTCGGCCTTGGCCAGGTTCCAGCTGCGCGCCTGCACGTTGGCCACATAGCGCGGCACCTCGGTGAAGCCGCTGGCGGAGGTGTCGACCCGCGTCTGCACGCCCACCACCTTGCTGACGATGCCGCCGCGGCCGTCGGGGGACTCGACGCATCCGACGGTTCCCAGGGCGTGCCCCTCGACCGTCTCGCCGCGCGCCAGCCGCGGCCGGGCCAGCGGCCGGACCCGGGGCGGGCGGAAGTCGGTCTTCAAGCCGCCGTCGTAGCGGGCCAGCACCGCGCCGTCCGGCGCCTCGTTCGCGGCGATCGGCACCCAGGCCAGTTCCACGTCGCTCTCGAGCAGGCGCGCGTCGTCCAGGACGCAGCCGGGCTCGTCGGGCACGCAGCACGTCCCGCTTCCGTTCCCGTCGCCGCGGCGCGTGGCGCGCAGGCGCAGCACCAGCCAGGCGACCTCGGTGGGCAGCGGCACGCGGCGCGCGCGCTGCAGGATCAGCTCGCGGCCGCGGCGGTCGTAGGCCAGCCCGCAGGCGACCTCGATGCCGGTCACCTGGCCGGTCCCGTCTTCAGTCACTTCAGCGCTCACCAGGCCGAAGGCGATCCCGCCCGTCTCATGCAGCGCGCGGTTGTGCAGCTGGCGGCGCAGCGCCTCGAAGCGCTGCTGGTCGCGCGCGTCGCGGCTGCGCAGCGTCTGGCCCTGCCAGTACTGCAGCCGTTCGAGATCCAGCAGGTCGCGTCACGCCCGACTTCGTGCATCTGGAAGCCGGCTCCGTGCGCGCCCGCTTCCATGACACCGACGCCCAGATCAAGGCCAAGGACGCGATCGCCAAGGCCCTCAACGGCAACGAGACCTCCGACCCGACCTTCATCGTCGCGCTGAACCTGGTCTCGCGCAGCCCCGACTGGCTGACCTCGCTGCATGCGTTCCCGATGTACCTGGGCCTGGACCTGCGCGGCGGTGTGCACTTCCTGATGCAGGTCGACATGAAGGCCGCGCTGACGAAGAAGGCCGAGTCGATGGCCTCCGACGTCCGCACCATGCTGCGCGACAAGAACATCCGCCACGCCGGCATCACCCGCGAAGGCAACGACGTCGCCATCAACTTCCGCGACGAGGCCACCCGCACGCAGGCGCTGAACCTGCTGCGCGAGCAGGTGCCCGACTTCGCCTGGACCGCCACCGGCGCCGGCACCGAGCTGCGCCTGAGCGGCTCGCTCACGCCCAAGGCCGAGATCGCCGTCCAGGACGCCGCGATCAAGCAGAACATCACGACGCTGCACAACCGGGTCAACGAACTGGGCGTGGCCGAGCCGGTGATCCTGCAGCAGGGCCGCGACCGCGTCGTCGTGCAGCTGCCGGGCGTGCAGGACACGGCCAAGGCCAAGGACATCATCGGCCGCACCGCGACGCTGGAGCTGCGCATGGTCGACGACAGCGCCGAGGCGCAGGCCGCGCTGGCCGGCACCGGCCCGGTGCCCTTCGGCACCGAGCGCTTCACCGAAAGAGATGGCGCCCCGATCATCGTCAAGCGCCAGGTGGTGCTGACCGGCGACAACCTCAACGACGCCCAGCCCGGCTTCGACGAGAACCACCAGCCCTCCGTCAACCTGAAGGTGGACGCCAAGGGCGCCCGCATCATGAAGGACGTGTCGCGCGAGAGCATCGGCAAGCGCATGGCCATCATCCTGTTCGAGAAGGGCAAGGGTCAGGTCGTGACCGCGCCGGTCATCCGAGGCGAGCTGGGCAACAGCTTCTCGATCACCGGCGGCAACATGTCCGCGCAGGAAGCCAGCGACAGCGCGCTGCTGCTGCGCGCCGGCTCGCTGGCCGCGCCGATGGAGATCATCGAGGAACGCACCATCGGCCCGTCGCTGGGCAAGGACAACATCGACAAGGGCATCGCGTCGGTCACCTGGGGCTTCGTCGCCGTGGCGATCTTCATGTGCCTGTACTACATGATGTTCGGCGTGTTCTCCGCGGTGGCGCTGGGCTTCAACCTGCTGCTGCTGCTGGCGGTGCTGTCGATGCTGCAGGCCACGCTGAGCCTGCCCGGCATCGCCGCCATCGCGCTGGTGCTGGGCATGGCCATCGACGCCAACGTGCTGATCAACGAGCGGGTGCGCGAGGAACTGCGCGCCGGCATGGCGCCGCAGCAGGCGATCCACGCCGGCTACGAGCGCGCCTGGGCCACCATCCTGGACTCCAACGTCACGACGCTGATCGCGGGCCTGGCGCTGCTGGCCTTCGGCTCCGGCCCGATCAAGGGCTTCGCGGTCGTGCACTGCCTGGGCATCATCACCTCGATGATCTCGTCGGTGATGTTCTCGCGCGCGCTGGTCAACCTCTGGTACGGCCGCCGCAAGCGCCTGAAGTCCGTGTCCATCGGCACCGTCTGGAAGCCGGACGCCACCCCCGGCACGCCGGACGGCGACGCCCCGGCCGCCGAGGCGCGCTGAGCGCCGGCCCCCCGCAGAGAAGAGAGCGCACAACGCCATGGAATTCTTCCGAATCAAACGGGACATCCCGTTCATGAAGCACGCGTTGATCCTCAACGCCGTGTCCTTCCTCACCTTCGTCGCCGCGGTGTTCTTCCTGGTCACCAAGGGCCTGCACTTCTCGATCGAGTTCACCGGCGGCACGGTGATCCAGGTCCAGTACGCGCAGGCAGCGGACGTCAACCGGACCCGTCACATCGTCGAGCAGATGGGCTTCGGCGAGATCCAGGTGACCAACTTCGGCACCTCGCGCGACGTGCTGATCCGCCTGCCGGTGAAGCCCGACGTCAAGCAGACCGAGCTGGTCGACCGCGTCTTCGGCGAGCTGTGCAAGGCGGAGCAGGGCAAGGTCGTGGCCCACCAGGAAGTCACCCCGCAAGGGGAGTCGGTGAGCAAGCAGGCCTGCGCGGTCAACGGCGCCGAGCCGCTGAAGCTGACCAGCAGCGAGGTCGTCGGCCCGTCCGTCGGCGCGGAGCTGGCCCACGACGCCGCGATGGCGCTGGGCTTCACCGTGATCGGCATCATGCTGTACTTGGCCTTCCGCTTCGAGTGGAAGTTCGCCGTGGCCGGCATCATCGCCAACCTGCACGACGTGGTGATCATCCTGGGCTTCTTCGCCTACTTCCAGTGGGAGTTCTCGCTGGCGGTGCTGGCGGCGATCCTGGCGGTGCTGGGGTACTCGGTGAACGAGTCGGTGGTCATCTTCGACCGGATCCGCGAGGCCTTCCGCAAGTACCGCAAGCTCAACACGCACGAGGTCATCGACCACGCGATCACGTCCACGATCAGCCGCACGATCATCACGCACGGCTCGACGCAGATGATGGTGCTGTCGATGCTGCTGTTCGGCGGCCCGACGCTGCACTACTTCGCGGTCGCGCTGACCATCGGCATCCTGTTCGGCATCTACTCGTCGGTCTTCGTCGCGGCGGCGATCGCGATGTGGCTGGGCGTCAAGCGTGAGGACCTGGTCAAGGCCGGCCCCGCCAAGCAGGGCGATCCGGACGACCCCAACGCCGGCGCGGTCGTGTAGTAGAGTCGTCCGCACTCCTCAACCTCACGCTCGATGACCGCCGCCGACGCAAGATCCCAGGCCCTGGCTTCGCAAGCGCGGCGCGTCCACACGGAGGTGCTGCTGCGAGGGCTGCCCGCCATGGTGGCGGTCCTGACCACGGCGGTGCAGGACCTGCTCTCGCAGCCGGCCGAGCACTCGCTGCAGATGGCCCGCCGCGATGCCTACGACGCCTGGCAGCGCGCCTCGACGCCCTGGCATGCGCGGCTGGGCAAGTCGCTGCGGCATGCGTACCACCACGGCGCCGGCGATTCGCGCTCGGCGTCGCTCTCCTCCCGCCCCCAGAACCTGTCCCTGGTCAGCGACGACACGATCGAGCGCGAGATCATCGCGTCGCGGCTCGCGCTGGCCATGATGGACAAAGCCAGTTGGGAGTTCAGCGACCTGCGCAACCGCATGCAGTCGCTGGAGCGCGTCGAGGACCTGGCCCAGCAGGACCTGCTGCGCGCGCAGGTGCTGTCGCGGCTGGTGCTCGATGCCTGGTTCGAGGCGGGGCTGAGCAGTTCCGTCTGGCAGATGCTGCAGCGCTGGCTGCACCACGAGTTCTCCCAGCTGCTGAACGAGGCCTATCACGAAGCCAACCACTGGCTGATCCAGCAGGGCGTGATGCCCGAGGTGGACCTGCGCCCCTTCATCCGGCGCAACGCGCGGCCGGCG
>NZ_VOSR01000403.1:0-13149 GCF_007997345.1 Mitsuaria sp. TWR114 | reverse complement strand
CTGCTGCCCAATCCCAACGGCTGCTGGGACTGGGTGGGCTGGTACGGCTCCAACTTCGCGCAGAAGGCCGGGACGCAGGTCGCCGCGATCAAGGCGATGGTGGACCAGGTGTCGGGCGGCGATCCCGGCGACCCCGGCGATCCGGGCACGCCGGCGCCGGTCTGCTTCACCTCGTCGAACTACACCCACACCGTCTCCGGCCGCGCCTACGCGCTGTACGGCCTGACCTACGCGAATGGCTCCAACCAGGCCATGGGCCTGTGGAACATCTACGCCACGACGACGCTGAAGCGAACCGCGCCCAACTACTACGTGATCGGCACCTGCCCCTGAGGCGCCGGCCAGCCACCCCTGCACGCATGCTCGAGACCCGCGACCTCACCATCCGCTTCGGCGGCCACACGGCGGTGGACCGCGTCAGCTGCGCCTTCCATCCGGGCACGCTGACCGCCATCGTCGGGCCCAATGGCGCCGGCAAGACGACCTACTTCAACCTGATCTCGGGCCAGCTCGGCGCGAGCGCCGGGCGCGTGCTGCTCGACGGCGAGGACCTGACGCGCATGGCCGCGCCGCTGCGCACCCGGCGCGGGCTGGGGCGGGCCTTCCAGCTGACGCAGCTGTTCCCGACGCTGAGCGTGCGGGAGAACGTGCGGCTCGCCGTGCAGTCGCGCTGTGGCGAGGGACTGCGGATGTTGTCGGTCTGGCTGCATCACCGGGAGCTGCTGGACGAGGCGCAGGCCATCGTCGAGCGCGTCCGCCTGGGGCATCGCGCCGACGCGCCGGCGGCCAGCCTGCCGCATGGCGACCAGCGCAAGCTGGAGGTGGCGATGCTGATGGCGCTGCGGCCCAAGGTCTACCTGTTCGATGAACCCACCGCCGGCATGAGCGTCGACGAGGTGCCGGTCATCCTGGACCTGATCCGCGCGCTGAAGGCGGAGGGGACCCACACGATCCTGCTGGTCGAGCACAAGATGGATGTGGTGCGCGAGCTGGCCGACCGCATCGTCGTGCTGCACAACGGGCAGTTGGTGGCGGACGGCGAGCCGGCGGCGGTGATCGCCTCGCCGGTGGTCCAGAACGCCTACCTGGGTCTGGCGATGCCGGAGGCCGCATGAGCGCCGCCACCGATCGCGCGCTGCTGCGGCTGGAGGGCGTGCACACGCACATCGGCGCTTATCACATCCTGCATGGCGTCGACCTCGCGGCGCGCGAGGGCGAGGTCACGATGCTGCTGGGCCGCAATGGCGCCGGCAAGACGACGACGCTGCGCACGGTGATGGGGCTGTGGCGCGCGGGCGCCGGTCGCGTGCTGCTGGACGGGCGTCCGATCCAGGCACTGCCGACGCCGGAGATCGCGCGCCTGGACATCGCCTACGTGCCCGAGAACATGGGCATCTTCGGCGACCTGACGGTGCGCGAGAACCTGCTGCTGGCGGCGCGCGGCGCGCGCTCGCTGGACGAGCTGGACACCGCGCGGCTGGACTGGCTGTTCGGCTTGTTCCCGGCGCTGCGCAAGTTCTGGCTGTATCCGGCCGGCAAGCTCAGCGGCGGACAGAAGCAGATGCTGGCGATCGCGCGCGCGATGGTGGAGCCGCGGCGGCTGCTGCTGATCGACGAGCCGACCAAGGGCCTGGCGCCGGCCATCATCCGCAACCTGATCGAGGCGCTGCAGGAGATCAAGCGCGGCCGCGACGGCGCGCGCACGACGGTGCTGCTGGTCGAGCAGAACTTCATGGTTGCGCAGGCGCTGGGCGACGGGGTCGCGGTGATGGACGACGGCCGCGTCGTGCACGCCGGACGCATGGCCGAGTTGGCGGCCGACGAGGCGCTGCAGCAGCGCCTGCTGGGCCTGTCGCTGGCGGCGCACCAATGAGCGCCTTCTCGACGCCATCCTCCGCCGCGCCGTCGCCGGCGACCGACGCGGTGCCGCAGGCGCGCTTCGACCTGATTCCGCTGCTGCTGATCGCGGCGCTCGCGCTGGGCGCGCTGCCGCTGATCGGATCGGCGTCGAGCTGGGCGACGCTGACGATCGCCGGGCTCGCGATGGGCCTGATCGTCTTCGTCATCGCCTCCGGCTTGACCCTGGTCTTCGGCCTGATGGACGTGCTGAATTTCGGCCACGGCGTGTTCATCGCGCTGGGCGCCTTCGTGGCCACGACGGTGATGGGCGCGATGGGCGGCTTCGTGGCGAGCCCCTCGCTGGCCGCGAACCTCGGCGCGGTGGCCGTGGCGGCGCTGGCGGGCATCGTCAGCGCGGCGGCGCTCGGGCTGGCGTTCGAGCGGGTGCTGGTGCGGCCGGTCTACGGCATGCACCTGAAGCAGATCCTGATCACGATGGGCGGGATGATCATCGGCGAGGAGCTGATCAAGCTCGTCTGGGGGCCGCAGATGACCCCGCTGCAGCCGCCCGAGTCGCTGCGCGGCGCGCTCATCGTCGGCGACGTGGCGGTCGAGAAGTTCCGGCTGCTGGCCGTCGTGGTGGGGCTGCTGGTCTTCGCCGGCCTGCTGTGGCTGCTGAACCGCACCAAGCTGGGTCTGCTGATCCGCGCCGGCGTGCAGGACCGCGAGATGGTGGAGAGCCTGGGCTACCGCATCCGGCGGCTGTTCGTCGCCGTGTTCGTCGCGGGTTCCGGTCTGGCGGGGCTGGGCGGCGTGCTGTGGGGGCTGTACCAGCAGAGCGTGATCCCGCAGATCGGGGCGCAGGTCAACACGCTGATCTTCATCGTCATCATCATCGGCGGGCTGGGCTCGACGCTGGGCTGCTTCGCCGGCGCGCTGCTGGTGGGGCTGATGGCCAACTACTGCGGCTTCCTGGCGCCCAAGGCGGCGCTGTTCTCCAACATCGCGCTGATGGTCGCGTGCTGCTGTGGCGGCCGCAGGGCCTCTATCCGGTCAGCCGCCGTTGAGCGGATCCCTCATGTCCCTGATCCGATCCCTGCTGTCCCACGACCTGCCGCGCAGCCGCGTGCTGGCGGCGCTGCTGCTGCTCACGGTGCTGGCGCTGGCGCTGACGCCCTTCGTGTTCCCCGGCACGAAGGCGCTCAACGTGGCGGCCAAGATCCTCGTGTTCATCGTGCTGGTCGGCAGCTACGACCTGCTGCTGGGCTACACCGGCATCGTCAGCTTCGCCCACACGATGTTCTTCGGCATCGGCGCCTACGGCGTGGCCATCGCGAGCACGCGACTGGAGCCGGGCTTCACGGCGCTGGCGATCGGCATCGGCGGCGCGCTGGGGCTGTCGCTGCTGCTGGCGCTGGTCATTGGCCTGTTCTCGCTGCGGGTCAAGGCGATCTTCTTCGCGATGATCACCCTGGCCGTCGCCGCGGCCTTCCAGGGCCTGGCGTCGCAACTGTCGGACTTCACCGGCGGCGAGGACGGCCTGAACTTCCGCCTGCCCGCGCTGCTGTCGCCGTCGACTGAATTCCTGGAGGAGCCCTTCCTCGGCGTGTCCGTCGACGGCCGGCTGCTGAGCTACTACCTGCTGTTCGTCGTGACGCTGGTGCTGGTGCTGGCCTTGCTGCGCATCGTCAATTCGCCGTTCGGGCGGGTGCTGCAGGCGATCCGCGACAACGACTTCCGCGCCGAGGCCATCGGCTACCGCCTGGTGACCTACCGGACGCTGTCCACACTGCTGGCCGCGATGTTCGCGACGCTCGCGGGCGCGCTGCTCGCGATCTGGCTGCGCTACAACGGGCCGGACACCTCGCTGTCCTTCGAGATCATGCTGGACATCCTGCTGATCGTCGTGATCGGCGGCATGGGCACGATCTACGGCGCGGTGATCGGCAGCGCGCTGTTCGTGCTGGCGCAGAGCTACCTGCAGGACCTGATGCGGGTCGGCGCGTCGGCGGTGGAGGGCGTGCCGGTGCTGTCGCAGCTGATCGCGCCGGAGCGCTGGCTGCTGTGGCTGGGCGTGCTGTTCGTGCTGGCCGTGTACCACTTCCCGAACGGCCTGGTCGGGCGCCTGCGGCAGGCGAGGAGAAGCACTTGAAGTCGACGTCGAACTACCTGCGCTGCGAGGGCCGCGAACTCCATTACATGGACTGGGGCGATCCGGGCGCGGCGCCGGTCATCGCCTGGCACGGCCTGGCGCGCACCGGGCGCGACATGGACGACCTGGCGGCGCACCTGGTGCAGTCCGGGCGTTATCGCGTGATCTGCCCGGACACGATCGGGCGAGGGTTGTCGCAGTGGAGCCCGGACCCGGACAACGAATACCACCTGGCCTTCTACGTGAAGCTGGCGGTGGCGCTGGTGGACCAGCTCGGGCTGGCCAACTGCCATTGGGTGGGCACGTCGATGGGGGGCGCGATCGGGCTGCTGGCGGCGGCGACCTCGTTGCGCGGCCGCATCCGCCGGCTCGTGCTGAACGACATCGGGCCGGAGCTCGCCGAACCCGCGATCCAGCGCATCCGCGCTTATGCCGGTGACCCGGCGGCTTTCGACACGGTGAGCGAGCTGGAGCGCTATTTCCGTCAGATCTACCAGCCCTACGGCTGGATGAGCGCGGCGCAATGGCGCCGGCTGACGGAGACCTCGACACGCCGCCTGCCGGACGGCCGGGTGACGCCGCACTACGACCCGGCGATGGTGCGCCAGTTCTTCGTCCATCCGGACGATTACAAGCGCTGGACCGAATGGGATTCGCTCAGCCTGCCGGTGCTGTGCCTGCGCGGGGAGAGCTCCGATCTGCTGTTGCCGGAGACGGCCGAGGCGATGCGGGTGCGCGGGCCCCGGGCGGAGGTGGTGACGGTGCCGGGTTGCGGGCACGCGCCCGCACTGAACGTGCCGGAGCACTTCGCGATCGTTGAGGGTTTCCTGGCGGGGGGCTGACGGTCGGTGCGCGTCATGGCGTTCATCGCTTGATCAGCCAGCCGAGGATGCCGCCGAAGGCGACTGTCAGCTTCGGTCAGTCGTTGAGCTGCGGCAAATCGAGCCAGCGCGCCAGGCGCCGGCGCAGCGTCAGGAAGTCCAGCGGCTTGGTCAGGTGCTCGTCCATGCCGGCCTTCAGGCTGTCGGCCACGTCGCTGTCCAGCGCGTGCGCCGTCAGCGCCAGGATCGGAAAGCGCGGCAGCCTGCCCTGCGCCTGCTGCTCCCGCAGCCGGCGCGCGCATTCCAGGCCGTCCATGCCCGGCATCTGGATGTCCATCAGCACCAGGCTGGGCGCCGCGTGCTCGCACAGGTCCAGCGCTTCCTGGCCATTGCGCGCGAGCTGCGTCTTCAAGCCCATCAGCGCCAGGAATTCCAGCGCCACCACCTGGTTGATCGGGTTGTCCTCGACCAGCAGCACGAAGGGCTCGCCCGGGGCCGGGCGCTGGCCGGAAACTGTCGGATCGGTCATCGAGGAAGGGGGCGACGGCTTGGCGGACGCGTCCGACGTCATCAAGACCAGCGTGGTCTCGGAAATGGGATGGCCGTCGTTTCTGTCCATGTCGCTTGTCGTCCCCGCTCCGGTCGGGAGGCGAGGTATTCCCTGAAAAACGTCGCCCGCCATTCAGGTCGAACCGGGGTCGGTGTTGCTCGGCGGCGACGGGGTCCATTGTTGCCGCACCCCCCGAAGACTAGCAAGTGTGCGGAAGTCATCGGTCGGAGGCCTTGACAAGAGGTATGCGAAGGCTTCCTGAACGGTCTTCTGTTTTCAATTGCTTACCACTGCGTCGCGCCGGTCGCCTCGCGCGCGTCCCGCCGGCTGCTGCCAATTCATGGCGGCCGCCCTCCCTAGAATCATCGCCCACTGCCTTTTTCGAGGCTCCCGAGCCCACACCTCATGTCCGACGCCGATATCCGCATTCGCGGGGCCCGCCAGCACAACCTCAAGAACCTCGACCTGGATCTGCGCACCGGCGAGCTGACCGTGGTGACCGGTCCCAGCGGATCGGGCAAGTCCAGCCTGGTCTTCGACACCCTCTACGCCGAAGGCCAGCGCCGCTACGTCGAAACCTTCTCGGCCTACGCCCGCCAGTTCCTGGACCGGATGGACCGCCCGGCCGTCGACAAGGTGGAGGGCGTGCCGCCCGCCATCGCGATCGACCAGACCAACCCGGTCCGCACCAGCCGCTCCACCGTCGGCACGATGACGGAGCTCAACGACCATCTGAAGCTGCTGTTCGCGCGCGGCGCGGACCTCTTCGACCGCGACACCGCGCTGCCGGTGCGCCACGACACGCCGCAGACCATCCACGCCGAGCTGCTGGCGCGCACCGTCGACGGCGATCCGCGCCTGGTGCTGACCTTCCCGGTCGAGCTGCCGGAGACCGTCAGCGCCGGCGAGGTCGAGCAGTGGCTCTCCGCCTCCGGCTTCACGCGGGTGCAGTCGGAGCGCGTCGTCAACGGCCGCAAGGTGCTGGACGTGGTGGCCGACCGCTTCCGCATGCAGGGCGTCGAGCAGTCCCGCGCGATGGAAGCGATCGAGCTGGCGCTCAAGCGCGGCAGCGGCCGCATGACGGTCTACGTGCTGCCGACCGAGGAGGGTGCCGAGCCGGTGCTCTGGCGCTACTCGACCGGCCTGCATTGCCCGGAGAGCGACATCCGCTACGCCGACCCGCAGCCGGCGCTGTTCTCGTTCAACTCGGCGATGGGCGCGTGCGAGACCTGCCGCGGTTTCGGCCGCGTGATCGGCGTGGACCTGGGCCTGGTGATCCCCGACGAGCGCAAGACGCTGCGCGGCGGCGCGATCAAGCCGATGCAGACGCCGGCCTGGAAGGAATGCCAGGAC
This sequence comes from Mitsuaria sp. TWR114, assembly GCF_007997345.1. Taxonomy (NCBI): domain Bacteria; kingdom Pseudomonadati; phylum Pseudomonadota; class Betaproteobacteria; order Burkholderiales; family Sphaerotilaceae; genus Roseateles; species Mitsuaria sp. TWR114. The sequence goes on along the minus strand of NZ_VOSR01000403.1, from coordinate 6,434 downwards.
GACCTGCTGAAGTACGCCGGCGATGCCGGCATCCCGCGCGACACCGCGTGGAGCCAGATGACGCAGGCGCAGCGCGACTGGGTCATCGAAGGCAGCCCGAACTGGAACGGCAACTGGAACAAGCAGTGGTACGGCGTCCGCCGGTTCTTCGATTACCTGGAGAGCAAGGCCTACAAGATGCACATCCGGGTGCTGCTGTCCAAGTACCGCAGCTACACGGAATGCCCGGCCTGCCGCGGCGCGCGCCTCAAGACCGAGGCGCTGCTGTGGCGCATCGGTTCCAAGGCGCTGGCCGACGCGGCACTGCCGGCCGCGCAGCGCTTCATGCCGGAGGGCGTGAAGTGGACGCGCGCGCAGCTCGAGGCGTTGCCGGGCCTGTCGGTCCATGACCTGATGCAGCTGCCGATCCACCGGCTCAGACGCTTCATGGACGAGCTCCAGTTGCCGGGCTCGATGCTCGACGAGGCGCTGAAGCTGCTGCTCGACGAGATCCGCAACCGGCTCAAGTACCTGGTCGACGTCGGCATCGGCTACCTGACGCTGGACCGCCAGAGCCGCACGCTGTCCGGCGGCGAGGTGCAGCGCATCAACCTGACCACGGCGCTGGGGACCTCGCTGGTCAACACGCTGTTCGTGCTGGACGAGCCCAGCATTGGCCTGCACCCGCGCGACATGAACCGCATCGTCGAGGCGATGCAGCGCCTGCGCGACGCGGGCAACACGCTGGTGGTCGTCGAGCACGACCCGGCGGTGATGCTGGCGGCGGACCGGCTCATCGACATGGGCCCCGGCCCCGGCCAGCAGGGCGGCCAGATCGTCTTCGACGGCACGCCGGAACAGATCCGCGCCGCCGACACGCTGACCGGCGCCTACCTCGGCGCGCGCAGGCACGTGGGCATGGGCCTGAAGCGCGTCGTCGAGGAGAACACGCCGCGACTGATCCTCGAGGGCGCGCGCGAGCACAACCTCAAGAACGTCAGCGTCGAGTTCCCGCTGCAGCGCATGGTGGCGGTCACCGGCGTGTCGGGCTCGGGCAAGAGCACGCTGATGCAGGACGTGCTGTATCCGGCGCTGGCGCGCTGGTTCGGCCAGGCCACCGAGGCGCCGGGCGCGCATGACCGGCTCCTGGGCGCGGACTGGCTGGCCGACGCGGTCTTCGTCGACCAGTCGCCGATCGGCAAGACGGCGCGCTCGAACCCGGCCAGCTACGTCGGCGTGTTCGACGAGATCCGCAAGCGCTTCGCCGACACGCCGATGGCCAGGGAGCGCAGCTACGGCGCCGGCATGTTCAGCTTCAACGCTGGCGACGGCCGTTGTCCGACCTGCGGCGGCTCGGGCTTCGAGCACGTCGAGATGCAGTTCCTGTCCGACGTCTACCTGCGCTGCCCCGACTGCGACGGCAAGCGCTTCCGCGCCGAGCTGCTCGAGGTCAAGCTGGAGCGCGCCGGGCGGCAGCTCAGCGTCTCCGACGTGCTGGACCTGACGGTGGCCGAGGCGCTGGGCGTCTTCAAGGACGACCGCGAGGTGCTGAACAAGCTGCAGCCGCTGTCGGATGTCGGCCTGGACTACCTGACGCTGGGGCAGCCGGTGCCGACGCTGTCGGGCGGCGAGGCCCAGCGGTTGAAGCTGGCGGGATACCTCGCGGAGGCGGCCTCGAAGCCGCGCCAGGCGACCGCGACCAAGGGCACCCTGTTCCTCTTCGACGAGCCGACCACGGGCCTGCACTTCGACGACATCGCCAAGCTCATGCGCGCCATGCGCAAGCTGCTGTCGGCGGCATTCGCTGATCCTGATCGAGCACAACCTGGACGTGATCCGCGCGTCGGACTGGGTCATCGATCTCGGGCCCGAGGGCGGCGAGGACGGCGGCCTGGTCGTCGCGGTCGGCACGCCGGAGACGCTGAAGGACCATCCGACCTCGCACACCGCGCAGGCGCTGCGCGAGTACGCGGCCGAGATGGACCGCGCGCCGGTCAAGGTCGCCGAAGGCAAGCCGCTGCAATCGCTGCTGCGCCAGCGCCGCAAGGCCGATGAAGCGATCCGCATCGTCAACGCGCGCGAGCACAACCTGAAGTCGGTCGACGTCAGCATCCCGCGCGGCAAGTTCAACGTCGTGACCGGCGTGTCGGGCTCCGGCAAGAGCACGCTGGCCTTCGACATCCTGTTCAACGAGGGCCAGCGCCGCTATCTCGAATCGCTGAACGCCTATGCGCGCTCGATCGTGCAGCCGGCGGGCCGGCCCGAGGTCGACGCGGTCTGGGGCATTCCGCCGACGGTCGCGATCGAGCAGCGCCTGTCGCGCGGCGGGCGCAAGAGCACGGTGGCGACCACGACCGAGGTCTGGCACTTCCTGCGCCTGCTCTACGTGAAGCTCGGCGTGCAGCACTGCGCCAACGACGGCACGCCGGTGAAGCCGCAGAGCGTCGAGGCCATCGCCGCGCAGCTGCTGCGCGACTACAAGGGCCGGCACATCGGGCTGCTCGCGCCGCTGGTGGTCAATCGCAAGGGCGTCTACACCGACCTGGCGAAGTGGGCGAAGCAGCGCGGCTACACCCACCTGCGCGTCGACGGCGAGTTCCTGCCGACCAGTCCGTGGCCGCGGCTGGACCGCTTCAAGGAACACACGATCGAACTGCCGGTGGGCGACATGACCGTCACGCCGGAGACCGAGGCCGAGTTGCGCGAGCTGCTGGCCAAGGCGCTGGACCACGGCAAGGGCGTGGTGCATGTGCTGTCGCCGCTGGACGGACTGCACGACGCGCTGCGCAATGCGAAGCCGACGCGCGGCATCGGCGAGCTGCGGGTGTTCTCCACCAAGCGCGCCTGCCCGCAGTGCGGCACGAGTTATCCGGAACTGGATCCGCGGCTGTTCAGCTACAACTCCAAGCACGGCTGGTGCACCACCTGCGTCGGCACCGGCCTGGCGCTGACGCGCGAGCAGCGCAAGGCCCTGGACGACAGCCAGCAGGACAAGGACAACCGCGGCCGTGAACAGAGCTTCCCCGCCGAGGAGGCCGAGATCGAGGACCTGAGCGACGCGCCGTGCCCTGACTGCCATGGCTCGCGCCTGAATCCGGTGGCGCGCGCGGTGACCTTCGAGCACGAGACGATCGCGGCGGTGGCCTCGTGGAGCGTGACCGAGGCCCGCCAGTGGATCGCCGGCCTGACGCTGACCGGCCGCGACGCGGAGATCGCGCGCGACGTGGTCAGCGAGATCAAGGGCCGGCTGGAGTTCCTCGAGGAAGTGGGGCTGGGCTACCTGACGCTGGATCGCGCGGCGCCGACGCTCTCCGGGGGCGAGGCGCAGCGGATCCGCCTGGCGGCGCAGCTCGGCAGCAACCTGCAGGGCGTGTGCTACGTGCTGGACGAGCCGACGATCGGCTTGCATCCGCGCGACAACCAGATCCTGTTGAAGGCGCTGTCGACGCTGGGCGACAAGGGCAACACGCTGGTGGTCGTCGAGCATGACGAGGACACGATCCGGCGCGCCGATCACATCATCGACATCGGCCCGAGCGCGGGCAAGCGCGGCGGCCGCGTGATCGCCGAGGGCACGGCCGAGCAGATCGCGAAGAACCCCGATTCGCTGACGGGCCGCTTCCTGTCCAAGCCGCTGGTGCATCCGCTCAAGGAGCGCCGCGAGATGGACGCCGACGCGCCCAAGCTGACGGTGCTCAACGCGGCGCTGCACAACCTGCGCGGCGTCACGGTGGACGTGCCGCTGCACCGGCTGGTGGGCATCACGGGGGTGTCGGGCTCGGGCAAGTCGACGCTCGCGCGGGACGTGCTGCTGGCCAACATGGCGGCGGCGGTGCCGCTGCGCCGGGCGCCGTCGACCTGGCTGGGCTGCGACGCCATCGAGGGCCATCAGCAGGTGGACCGGGTGCTGGAGGTCGACCAGACGCCGATCGGCAAGACGCCGCGCAGCTGCCCGGCGACCTACATCGGCTTCTGGGACGCGATCCGCAAGCTGTTCGCCGAGACGCTGGAGGCGAAGGCCCGCGGGTATGGTCCGGGCCGCTTCAGCTTCAACACCGGCGAAGGCCGCTGCCCGGGCTGTGAAGGGCAGGGCATGCGCACCATCGCGATGAGCTTCCTGCCGGACGTGAAGGTGCTCTGCGACCAGTGCCATGGGCAGCGCTTCAATCCGGAGACGCTGGCGGTGAGCTGGCGCGGCAAGAGCATCGGCGAGGTGCTGCAGATGGAGGTGGACGAGGCGGTGGAGTTCTTTGCCGCGATGACCTCGATCGCGCATCCGCTGAAGCTGCTGCAGGACGTGGGGCTGGGCTACCTGACGCTGGGTCAGCCGAGCCCGACGCTGTCGGGCGGCGAAGCGCAGCGGATCAAGCTGGTGTCGGAGCTGGTGAAGGTGCGCGACGACGTGACGCGCCGCGGCCAGAAGCCGCCGCACACGCTGTACGTGCTGGACGAGCCGACGGTGGGCCTGCACATGGCGGACGTGGAGAAGCTGATCCGGGTGCTGCATCGCCTGGTCGACGGCGGACACAGCGTGGTCGTCATCGAGCATGACCTCGATGTGATCGCCGAAGCCGACTGGGTGCTGGACCTGGGACCGGAGGGCGGCTCGGCGGGCGGACGCGTGGTCGCGCAAGGCCGGCCGGAGACGCTGGTGGCGCAAGGGACGCACACCGGCAAGGCGCTGGCACCGGTGCTGGCAAGACGCTGACCGGCGGGGCGCTCCGGAACCGGGGCGTCCGGCACGCCGCCGCAAGCGCCAACGACAACGGCCTCTCAAGGAGGCCGTTGTCGTTGGAAGGCGGGAGGAGGGCCGGTACCGGCGCTCAATGCGGCTTGCGTCGCTGGCGCTGCTCGAAGTCGTCGCCGTGATAGACGTTGCCGTCCCAGGTGCCTGAGCGGTGCTTGGCGCGGGCGATCGCGTCGAGGGCCGCGTCATGGGCGGCGCGACGGCGGTCGCGTGAATTGAAGCGACCCTTCAGGCCGATGCCGCTGCCCATCAGAAGGCCCGGGCGCCGGACCCATGCGCGCCAGGCCATCTGGTGCCGCCGCGGCAAGGCCATGTCGATCGCGAGCAGCACGCAGATCAGCAGTCCAAGGGCGGCGATGACTTTGGCGAACATACGTCGGCGCGGTGAATCACGCCTTGCTGGCGTGCAAGCGGCCGACTATACGCGAGGGGAAAACCTCAGTCGCGATGATGGCCGCGTCCATGTCCGTGGCCACGATCACCGCGGTCACCGTCGCGGTCCCAGCCGCCGCGACCGCCACCGCGATGGTCATCGCGGTGTTCTTCCCAGCGCCGGCCCTCCCAGCCGCGATGGTCGTCGCGGTGGTCGTGCCAGTCGCGGCGGCCGTCCCAGCGGCCATCCCAATCCCGACGCACCGGCTCCCACCGGGGCGGCGGCGGAGGGGCATAGACCGGCATCGGATGCACGCGCGGGCGACCGTAGTAGACCGGGGCGTAGGTCCGCGTGTACCAGTCCTCGCGGACGAAATACACCGGCCGGCCGCAGGCGCGGTAGTAGCCGCAGTGGCGCGACCAGGCGTGGTAATGCGCAGGCGGCACGCGCAGGTACATCGGCGGGGCGGGGTCGTAGACCCGCTCGATCACCATCGGCTGCGCGTAGATCACGTCGGGGCGGACGTTGCCGACGTCGATGCGGCCATAGAAGCCGGGCTGTCCGACGCTGATGGACACGCCCACGTCGCCCGCGAAGGCCGTTGGCGCAGCCAGCACGCCGGCGGTCAGCGCCACGGCGCCGAGGATGCGTTGGATCAGGTGCTTCATGGAACCTCCGACCTACCTAGGGAAAGTATGGACGGTTAACGCGCGCTTGACGGATCCGGTGCACAGCGCAGCGGTAAGCAGTTGTTGACCCCTCCCTAGAATCCCGCGTCCCTGCTGACCTTGCGGGGCGTGGAGCAACGATTTGAAGCAATGGATCCTGACTTCCCTGGCGCTGGCGACCCTGGCGACGGGGCTGGGCGCCGGCGAGCCCTCGCTGGCGCAGACGACGACGGCCCCCGTCGCGGTGGCCAACCGGCCGCTGACCCTGGAACAGCTGTTCCGCGCCGAGTCCTATCGCGGGGAGTCCGCCAAGGACCTGAAATTCAGCGCGAGCGGCCGTTACGTCGCTTACCTCTGGAACCCGTTCGGCGAGCCTGGCAGCGACCTGTACGTCCATGACACCCAGACGGGCAGGACGGTCCGCGTGAGTTCGCCGGCGCTGATGGCCGTGGTGGAGACGCCGGAGAACCTGGAGCGCTACGCCCGCAAGCTCAAGCAGAAGCGCGACGAGCTGGCCCAGCGCCAGGCCCGCGAGGAGGCGCAGGCCGCCTACCTGCGCGGCGAGCCCGTGGATCTGGATCAATGGGAGCGCCAGGCGATCGCCGATCTGAAGGTCGAGCTGGCCGAGCGCAAGGCGCGCGCCGAATCGGCGCTGGCGCGGGTGAAG
>NZ_VOSR01000402.1:0-10366 GCF_007997345.1 Mitsuaria sp. TWR114 | reverse complement strand
CCAGGCCCAGGCCGCTGCCCGGGGCCTGCTGGGCCTGCGCCTCGGAGCGGTAGAAGCGGTCGAAGACCCGGCCACGCTCGGCGTCGGGAATGCCGGGCCCATCGTCCTCGACCACCAGCAGCGCCATGCCGCCGCTGCGCTCCAGGCTCAGGTCGACGCGGCTGCGTCCGTACTTGATGCCGTTGTCCAGCAGGTTGCGCAGCAGCATGGTCAGCGCCTCGCGGTGGCCATCCACCAGCACCGCATCGCAGCGCTCCATGCCCAGGTCGATGCCACGGGCCTGCGCCAGCGTCGCCGCGTCGATCACGCCGTCGCGGCACAGCGCATCCAGCGCGATCGGCTGCGACGGCGCCTGCGCCCTGGCACTGTCCTGCCGCGCCAGCGCGAGCAGCTGCTCGATCAGATGGGACGCGCGGTCGATGCCCTGCCCGAGCTTCTCCAGCGCCTGCGCGCGGGCGGCGTCGTCCGGCGCGCGCCGCAGCGACTGCAGCTGCAGCTTCAGCGCCGCCAGCGGCGAGCGCAGCTCATGCGCCGCGTCGGCCACGAAGTGCTGTTGCTGCTCGAAGGCCTGCCGCACGCGGTCCAGCAGGCCGTTGAGTTCGGTGACCAGCGGCTGGATCTCAGCGGGGAGGTCCTCGTCGTCGACCGGCGCCAGGTCCTGCGCCGCGCGGCGCGACAGCTGCTGGCGCACCCGCTCCAGCGGCGCCAGCGAATGCGAGACCACCCACCACACGACCAGCGCCAGCATCGGCAGCATCAGCGCCGTCGGCAGCACCGTGCGCCACGCGAGCTGCCCCGCCATGCGCTGGCGCACCGCGATGTCCTGCGCGACCTGCACGACCTGGAAACGGCCCTGCACCGCGAAGACCCGATAGCGCTTGCCGCGCAGCGCGACATTCGAGAAGCCCAGCACCGCGCGCTGCGGCAGCCAGTCCGGGCCGGCCGAGCGGTACAGCGGCGTGCCGTCCAGGCCCCAGACCTGCACGATCAGGTCGATGCTCTGCTCCTCCCCCAGCGGCAGCGGCAGGCCGGTGCCCATGCCCGCGCGCAGCGAGAGCGCGACCTGCTGCATCTGGTAGTCGAAGATCTCGTCGGTCTCCATCAGCGCGTTGCGGTAGGCGCTCATGCCCTGGATCAGCGCGCTGGTCAGCATCGCGCCCAGCAGGAACAGCAGCAGCCGGTAGCGCAGCGAGCGCGGCAGCAACACGAACCGGCCGCGCCGCGGCGCGTCGGGCTCCAGGCCCGCGTTCATTCCTTGGGCACGCGGTAGCCGACGCCGCGGACGTTCTGGATCAGCTCGGCGCCCAGCTTCTTGCGCAGGCCGTGGATGTAGACCTCGACGGCGTTGCTGCTGATCTCGTCCTTCCAGCCGTACAGCTTCTCCTCGAGCTGCTGGCGCGACAGGACCATGCCGGGGCGCGCCAGCAGCGGCTCCAGCACCGCCCATTCGCGCTGCGACAGCGTCACCGGATGGCCGTTGGCGGTGACCTCGCGCGTGGCGGGGTTGATGCTCACGCCCATGTGCTCGTAGACCGGCTCGGCTCGGCCGGCGGCGCGGCGCAGCAGCGCGCGGATGCGGGCCAGCAGCTCGTCGAGCTCGAAGGGCTTGAGCACGTAGTCGTCCGCCCCGGCATCGAGCCCGGCCACCCGCTGCGCGGTGGCGTCGCGCGCGGTGGCGATGAGCACCGGCACCGTCTGCTTGCGCCCGCGCAGGGCCTGCAGCACGCTCATGCCGTCGCGCTTGGGCAGGCCCAGGTCGAGCAGCACCAGGTCGTAGGTCTGGGATTGCAGCGCGGTGTCGGCGATCTCGCCGTCGCGCACCCAGTCCACGGCATAACCTTCGGCGCGCAGCAGTCCGAGCAGCTGCTCGCCGATCATGAGGTCGTCTTCCACCAGCAGGAGTCGCATGGGCGCGATTGTGCACGTCCGGCTGGACCGGGTCATTTCCATGACTACAATGCGCGCCTGTCAGGAGAGAGCCCCCTCGCGGGGGCCGCCGAAGGCGCAGTGGCACTGGCGATCCCACGCTGCGAACGCTCAGGCAAAAGGACTGACGAAACGCCCGAGACATCGGGCGTCCTCACTGGAGAGAGGCGGGGCGGACCACCGGTCGAGCCCGTCCACCGAAGGGGCAAGCCACCGGTCAACCACCGGCGGCCAATCTCTCAGGTAAAGCGGACAGCGAGGGCATCTCCCCCACCCGGACGTGATCGGTTCACAGTCGGGTGGTCATGACGAATGCCCTCGGAGCGAGACATGTCCGCCGATCAGAACCTGAACACGCCCCTGCACAAAACCCCCCTGCACGCGCTGCACCTGGAACTGGGCGCCAAGATGGTGCCCTTCGCCGGCTACGACATGCCGGTCCAGTACCCCGCCGGCGTGATGGCCGAGCACAAGCACACCCGCGCCAAGGCCGGCCTGTTCGACGTCTCCCACATGGGCCAGGTGCTGCTGGTGGGCGACGACGCCGCCGCCGCGCTCGAGACCCTGGTGCCGGTCGACATCGTCGACCTCGGGATGTTCAAGCAGCGCTACGCGCTCTTCACCGCCGACGACGGCGGCATCCTCGACGACCTGATGGTGGCCCGCCGCACCGACGGCCTGTTCGTGGTCGTCAACGCCGGCTGCCGCGACCAGGACATCGCCCATATGCAGAAGCATCTGTCGGGCCGCTGCGAGGTGCGTCCTCTGCCCGACCAGGCGCTGCTCGCGCTGCAGGGCCCGCAGGCGGTGACCGCGCTGTCGCGCCTGAACGCGGGCGTCGCCCAGCTGGTCTTCATGACCGGCGGTTTCTTCGAGCTGGACGGCATCCCCACCTTCGTCACCCGCTCGGGCTACACCGGCGAGGACGGCTACGAGATCTCCGTCGCCGCCGATCGCAGCGTCGAGCTGGCGCGCAAGCTGCTGTCCCAGCCCGAGGTGATGCCCATCGGCCTGGGCGCGCGCGACTCGCTGCGCCTGGAAGCCGGCCTGTGCCTGTACGGGCACGACATCGACACGACGACCACGCCGGTCGAGGCCTCCCTGACCTGGGCGATCCAGAAGGTGCGCCGCGCCGGCGGCGCGCGCGCCGGCGGTTATCCCGGCGCGACCGTCATTGACCGCCAGTTCGCCGAAGGCGCCGCGCGCAAGCGGGTCGGCCTGGTGAGCTCCGAACGCATGCCGGTGCGCGAAGGCGCCAAGCTCGTCAATGCCGACGGCCAGGAGATCGGCGTCGTCACCAGCGGCACGCTGGGCCCGACGGTCGGCAAGCCGGTGGCGCTGGCCTATGTGCAGACGCCGTACGCCGCGCTGGGCACCGAGCTCTTCGCCGAAGTCCGCGGCAAGCGCACCCCGATGACGGTCTCTTCCACGCCGTTCACGCCCAACGGATACTTCCGCGGCTGATCCACGATCCTGGGTCACCTCGTCCCCCCGTTCCCTCGAGCCGACGCGAGTCGTCCTCGGGATTCCCGTTCCAACCATCCGATTGCACGGAGCCTCTCCATGAGCATCAAGTACACGCCCGACCACGAGTGGGTCGACACCACCGACGGCATCGCCACCGTGGGCATCACGGTCCACGCGCAGGACGCGCTGGGCGACGTCGTGTTCGTGGACCTGCCGGACGTCGGCAAGTCCTTCGCCGCCAAGGAAGTGGCCGGCGTGGTCGAGTCGGTCAAGGCCGCCGCCGACGTCTACGCCCCGGTCTCGGGCGAGATCGTCGAGGTCAACGAGGCGCTGCGCGCGACCCGTCGCTGGCCAACACCGACCCGCTGAAGTCGGGCTGGTTCTTCAAGGTCAAGCTGTCCAACCCGGCGGAACTCGACGGGCTGATGGACACCACGGCTTATGACGAGCTGGTGAAGAACTCCTAATCGTCGCCCCCTGCGCGCAAGGCCTCGTCAGGCCTGCCGCCGCCGCTGGCCCTCCCCCCTGCCCTCTCCCGCAAGCGGGAGAGGGAGCCCGGCAGGCCTTGCGCCGCAAAGAACTTCATCTCCAGGATCGCCCCGCCATGTCCGCCCTGCCCTCCTTCGCCGAACTCGAGAACGCCGTCGAGTTCCACGCCCGCCACATCGGTCCCGACGCGCACGACGAAGCGCTGATGCTGTCGGCCATCGGCAGCGCCTCGCGCGCCGCGCTGATCGACGCGATCGTGCCGGCCGCCATCAAGCGCGCCGCGAAGATGGACCTGCCGGACGCCGTGACCGAAGCGCAGGCGCTGGCCGAGCTCAAGGCCATCGCGGGCAAGAACCAGATCCTCAAGTCCTTCATCGGCCAGGGCTACCACGGCACCCTGACCCCGGGCGTCATCCTGCGCAACATCCTCGAGAACCCCGCCTGGTACACCGCCTACACGCCCTACCAGGCCGAGATCTCGCAGGGCCGCATGGAGGCGCTGGTCAACTTCCAGACCATGGTCTGCGACCTGACCGGCCTGGCCATCGCCAACGCCTCGATGCTGGACGAGGCCACCGCCGCCGCCGAAGCGATGACGCTGGCCGCGCGCGTGGGCAAGAGCAAGAGCCAGACCTTCTTCGTCGCCGATGACGTGCTGCCGCAGACGCTGGAAGTCGTGCGCACCCGCGCCGAGCCGCTGGGCATCACCGTCCAGGTCGGCCCCGCCGAGGACGCCGGCAAGGCCGAGTGCTTCGGCGCGCTGATCCAGTACCCCGGCGTGACCGGCGTGGTGCGCCCGCTGCAGGCGATCGCCGACGCGGTCCACGCGCACGGTGGCCTGCTGGTGGCCGCGGCCGACCTGCTGGCGCTGACGCTGATCGCCGCGCCCGGCGAGCAAGGCGCCGACATCGCCGTCGGCACCACCCAGCGCTTCGGCATGCCCATGGGCGCCGGCGGCCCGCACGCCGCCTACATGGCCTGCCGCGACGAGTTCAAGCGCTCGCTGCCGGGCCGCCTGGTCGGCGTGTCGGTCGACGCGCACGGCAAGCCCGCCTACCGCCTGTCGCTGCAGACGCGCGAGCAGCACATCCGCCGCGAGAAGGCCACCTCCAACATCTGCACGGCGCAGGTGCTGCCGGCCGTCGTGGCCAGCATGTACGCCGTGTATCACGGGCCGCAGGGCCTCAAGCGCATCGCGCAGCGCGTGGCCGCCTACGCCGCCGTGCTGGCGCAGGGCCTGAAGGCGCTGGGCCTGACGCTGGCCCACGAGACCGCCTTCGACACGCTGCACGTGAAGACCGGCGCGCACACCGGCCCGGTGCTGGCCGCCGCCGTCGCCGCCGGCATGAACCTGCGCCGCGCGAGCGAGGACAGCATCAGCCTGACGCTGGACGAGACCACCACCCGCGCCGACGTGCAGGCGCTGCTGACCGTCTTCGCCGAGGGCAAGCCGGTGCCGGACGCCTTCGCCGCGGCCGGAGCCCCGACCACGCTGGTGCCGGCCGCGCTCTCGCGCACCAGCGCCTACCTGACGCATCCGATCTTCAACATCCACCACTCCGAGACGGAGATGCTGCGCTACATCCGCCTGCTGTCCGACAAGGACCTGGCGCTGGACCGCAGCATGATCCCGCTGGGCTCGTGCACGATGAAGCTCAACGCGACCAGCGAGATGATCCCCATCACCTGGCCCGAGTTCGCGCAGGTGCACCCCTTCGCGCCGCAGAGCCAGCTGCAGGGCTACGCCCAGCTGGACCAGCAGCTCACGTCCTGGCTGTGCCAGGCCACCGGCTACGCGGGCGTCTCGCTGCAGCCCAACGCCGGCTCGCAGGGCGAGTACGCCGGTCTGCTCATCATCAAGGCCTGGCATGAGTCGCGTGGCGACGCGCATCGCAAGATCTGCCTGATTCCCGAGTCGGCGCACGGCACCAACCCGGCGTCGGCGCAGATGGTGGGCATGCAGGTCGTGGTCACCAAGTGCGACAAGGAAGGCAACATCGACCTGGCCGACCTGAAGGCCAAGTGCGAGCAGCACAGCGCCAACCTGGCCGCGATCATGATCACCTACCCCTCGACCTACGGTGTCTTCGACACCCACGTCAAGGAGATCTGCGCGCTGGTGCATGAACACGGCGGCCGCGTCTACGTGGACGGCGCCAACATGAACGCGCTGGTGGGCATCGCCGCGCCGGGCCAGTTCGGCGGCGACGTGTCCCACCTGAACCTGCACAAGACCTTCTGCATCCCGCACGGCGGCGGTGGCCCGGGCGTCGGCCCGGTCTGCGTGGTCGAGGACCTCGTGCCCTTCCTGCCGGCGCACCGCTCGGCCGGCCTGGGCGAGAAGACCGCCATCGGCGCCGTCTCCGCCGCGCCGCTGGGCAACGCGGCGGTGCTGCCGATCTCGTGGATGTACATCCGCATGATGGGCGAGACCGGCCTGAAGGCCGCGACCGAGACCGCGATCCTGTCGGCCAACTACGTGGCCGCGCGTCTGTCGGACCACTACGACATCCACTTCAGCGGCAACATCGACGGCGTCAAGGGCGGCGGCGTGGCCCACGAGTGCATCCTGGATCTGCGCCCGCTCAAGGACAGCTCCGGCATCTCCGCCGAGGACGTCGCCAAGCGCCTGATCGACTACGGCTTCCACGCGCCGACGCTGTCCTTCCCGGTCGCCGGCACGCTGATGGTCGAGCCGACCGAGAGCGAGTCGAAGTTCGAGCTGGACCGTTTCATCGCCGCGATGATCCAGATCCGCGAGGAGATCGCGAAGGTCGAGTCCGGCGCCTGGTCCAAGACGGACAACCCGCTGCTCAACGCGCCGCACACCGCCGAGAGCCTGCTCAAGACCGAGTGGACGCATGGCTACAGCCGCGACGACGCGGCCTATCCGGTCCCGGCGCTGCGTCACGTGAAGTATTGGTCGCCGGTGGGCCGCGTGGACAACGTCTACGGCGACCGCAATCTCGTCTGCTCGTGCCCTCCGCTCTCGGCCTACGCTGACGAGTGATCAGGGTGAATCAAGGAGGCCGCTGACGCGGCCTTCTTTTTGGCCTAGCTTCTTTCAAGGCCGCACGGTCGGCGCGTCACGAGCGCGCAGAACCGGACGGCGCAAGCCCGCAAGGGAATACCCACGAGGTCCGCCATGGCAGTTTCCGTTTTCGACCTGTTCAAGATCGGCATCGGGCCGTCGAGCTCGCACACCGTCGGGCCGATGCGCGCCGCGCGCATGTTCGTGCAGCGCCTGCGGCATGAGGGCGTGCTCGAGCGCACGGTGCGCGTGGCCACCGGGCTGTACGGCTCGCTGGGCGCGACCGGCAAGGGCCACGGCTCGGACAAGGCCGTGCTGCTGGGCCTGGCCGGCCATGAGCCGGACACGGTCGACATCGAAAGCATTTCCGGCATCCTCGACGCCATCCGCAACGACAAGCGCATCGCGCTGGGCGGCGACCATGTCGTCGCCTTCGACGAGGCGCGCGACCTGGTGATGTACCGGCGCCAGAGCCTGCCGCTGCACGCCAACGGCATGCGCTGCATCGCCTACGACGCCGAAGGCAACGAGCTGCAGAACCGCGTCTACTACTCCGTCGGCGGCGGCTTCGTCGTCACCGAGGAAGTCCTGGCCGACGGCGCCAAGCAGAAGCAGATCGCGCCGGACACCACGGTGCTGCCCTACCCGTTCAAGACCGGCGCCGAGCTGCTCGCGCTGACCGAACAGGAAGGTTGCTCGATCGCCGAGATCATGCGCCGCAACGAGCGCCACTGGCGTCCCGACGAGGAGACGCGCGCGGGCCTGCTGAAAATCTGGCGCGTGATGCAGGAATGCGTGCAGCGCGGCTGCCGCACCGAGGGCATCCTGCCCGGCGGCTTCAAGGTGAAGCGACGCTCGGCGGCGCTGTACCGCGATCTGGTCGCGCATCCGGAGGCGGCGCTGCGTGATCCGCTGCAGGTGATGGACTGGGTCAACCTGTATGCGCTGGCGGTCAATGAAGAGAACGCCGCCGGCGGCCGCGTCGTGACCGCGCCGACCAATGGCGCGGCCGGCATCGTGCCGGCGGTGCTGCACTACTACGCGCGCTTCGTGCATGGCGCCAATGAGGACGGCATCGTCGACTTCCTGCTGACGGCCGCGGCGATCGGCATCCTCTACAAGGAGAACGCCTCGATCTCAGGCGCCGAGGTCGGCTGCCAGGGCGAGGTGGGCGTGGCCTGCTCGATGGCCGCCGGCGCGCTGTGCGCGGTGATGGGTGGCACGCCCGCCCAGGCCGAGAACGCGGCCGAGATCGGCATGGAACACCACCTGGGCCTGACCTGCGATCCGGTCGGCGGCCTGGTGCAGATCCCCTGCATCGAGCGCAACGCGATCGCCTCGGTCAAGGCCATCAACGCGGCGCGCATGGCGCTGCGCGGCGACGGCACCCACCATGTCAGCCTGGACAAGGTCATCAAGACCATGCGGGAGACCGGCGCCGACATGATGACCAAGTACAAGGAGACCGCCCGCGGCGGTCTGGCGGTCAACATCGTCGAATGCTGACGCGCCGGCGGCGACGCGTCAGCCGTCGTCGCCGACCGTGAACGAGGCCGGAGTCGAGCCGGCGTCGCCGTCGTCCTCCAGGCCCGCGCCGCGGGCGTCCTGCACCGCGCTGAACAGCAGGCCGATGGTCATGGCGAGGCTGCACAGCAACAGCGCGGTCTTGAACAAGCTGGTAGGTTCGGTCCTCGCGGCCTTGGCGTGCTTGGTGATGCTCATGGCGGTCTCCTTTGGATCTGACGCATGGTCCGCCCGTCGATGCCGCCGAGGCAGACGCCGATGACGCATCGCCGGGTCCTGCAATGGCGTCAGCGCGCGTCGGCGATCGACCGACAACGAGGATGTAGAAATCCGTCAGCCCCGATCGTCGTGAAGCGAAACCCCGTCTGTCTTCACGAAGCCGTCACGGGTCCTGCCACCCCCTCTGAATGGATGCGAATCCGCCATGACTGCTCACCTTGATCCGAAGCGGCGCCGCTGGCTGGCGCTGGGCGTGCTCTGCCTGGGCGTGCTGATGATCGTGCTGGACACGACCATCGTGAATGTCGCCCTGCCCTCGATCCGCGCCGACCTGCACTTCACCGAGACCTCGCTGGTCTGGGTGGTCAACGCCTACATGCTGACCTTCGGCGGTTTCATGCTGCTGGGGGGCCGGCTGGGCGACCTGTACGGCCACCGGCGCATGTTCCTGGCGGGGCTGGCGCTGTTCACCGCCGCGTCGGCCGCCTGCGGCCTGGCGCACACCCAGGGGCTGCTGATCGCGGCCCGCGCGGTCCAGGGGCTGGGCGGGGCGGTGGTGTCGGCGATCTCGCTGTCGCTGATCATGAACATGTTCACCGAGCCCGCGGAGCGGGCCAAGGCCATGGGCGTCTACGGCTTCGTCTGCGCCGGCGGCGGCAGCATCGGCGTGCTGCTGGGCGGCCTGCTGACCAGCACGCTGAGCTGGCATTGGATCTTCCTGGTGAACCTGCCGATCGGCGCGGTCGTGATCGGCCTGTGCCTGTGGCTGATCGGGCGCGCCGGCCCGACGGCGCCCGACGAGACCCTGGACTGGGCCGGCGCCGTGACCGTGACGCTGTCGCTGATGCTGGCGGTCTACGCCGTCGTCAACGGCAACGAGGCCGGCTGGACCTCGCCCCGCACGCTGGGCCTGCTGGGCGTGGCGGCGGCGCTGATGGCGGCCTTCCTGGTGCTGGAGACCCGGGTGGCGCATCCGCTGATGCCGCTGTCGCTGTTCCGGCTGCGCTCGGTGGCGGTGTCCAACGTGATCGGCGTGCTCTGGGCGGCGGCGATGTTCGCGTGGTTCTTCCTGTCGGCGCTCTACATGCAGCTGGTGCTGGGCTACGACGCGATGCACGTGGGCCTGGGTTTCCTGCCGGCCAACCTGATAATGGCGGCCTTCTCGGTCGGCCTGTCGGCGAAGCTGGTGATGAAGCTGGGCCTGCGCAAGCCGCTGTGCGGCGGGCTGCTGCTGGCGGCGCTGGGGCTGGCGCTGTTCGCGCGGGCGCCGGCGGACGGCGGCTTCTGGCTGGACGTGCTGCCCGGCATGCTGCTGCTGGGCCTGGGCGCCGGGGTGGCCTTCAACCCGGTGCTGCTGGCGGCGATGAGCGAGGTCGCGCCGAGCGAATCGGGCCTGGCCTCGGGCATGGTGAACACGTCCTTCATGATGGGCGGTTCGCTGGGGCTGGCGGTGCTGGCGCTGATCCTGCTTGTCGAAGGCCTGGTGCTGATCGGCGCGTCCGAGGTCACCAACGACTACGTGCGCAACTTCATGCGCGGCACGGTCGACCTGCTGGTGCGCGACCTCGCCCCGCTCGATCCGCCGGCGCGGCGCGAGCGCGTGCGCGAGCTCGATGCGCAGTTCGACTATCCGGTCCGGCTCGTGCGCACGGACCTCACGCCGCTCAGCGCCGAGCAGCGCCGCCGGCTGGGCCGCGGCGAGGTGCTGGT
>NZ_VOSR01000401.1:0-619 GCF_007997345.1 Mitsuaria sp. TWR114 | reverse complement strand
GCTGGCGGCGAGCACCACGCCCTGCGGCGAGACCAGCAGCGCGCCGGCATAGCTGCGGGTGTCGAGGAAGCGGTCGAGCGTGTCGGCGTACTGGCGGGCGGCGATCACGCCGATGATCTCGCCGCTCTGGCCGGGCTGGCGATAGACCGGCGCGGCCAGCCAGAAGGCGCGCTGGCCGGTGGTGATGCTGATGCCGGCGAAGACGTTGGGCTGGCCGCGCATCGCCTGGCGGTAGTACTGGCGGAAGGCCACGTCCAGGCCGATCGGGGACACGCCCTCGTCGTCCCAGGCCGCGATGATGCGGCCCTGCGTGTTGACGACGTAGGCCAGCTGCGCGCCGACGCTGGTGCCGATGACCTCCAGCGTCTCGAAGGCCGGGCGGGTGCGGCGGGCGGCGTCGGTGTCGGTGAGCGCGGCGGCGTTCTTGAGGTCGGGATTGAGCTGGCCGGCCAGCACGACCGCGCCCATGCCCTTGCCGGTCAGGGTCAGGCCCTGCAGGGCGAGCGCCTCGCGCTGGGCGGCATTGGCCAGGGCGTGCCGGAAGTCGTGTTCCAGCGAGCGCCGGTGCGTCTCGCTCGCGGCGATGCCGAGCGCGAGCGCCACGACGGCCGCCAGCAGC
>NZ_VOSR01000400.1:0-1020 GCF_007997345.1 Mitsuaria sp. TWR114 | reverse complement strand
GGTGCGGTCGTCGATGACCGCGACGGTCTTGACCTTCAGGTCCTGCGCCGCATAGACGGCCATCTTTGCGCCGAGCTGGTTGTCGGTCGCGCCGATGCGGAACAGGTTGGACTGATTGGGCTGCTGCGTGATGCGCGGGTTGGAGGCCACCGTCAGCACGATCACGCCGCCGTCGGAGAACACCCGCGAGGCCGGCATGGTCACGCCCGAGTTGTACGGGCCGAGCACGAAGCGGACCTTCTTGTCCACCAGCGCCTGCGCCACCTGCACGCCCTGGCGAGGGTCGGCGACGTCGTCGTTGACATCGAGTTCGAAGATCACCGGCTTGCCGCCGATCTTCACGCCCTTGGCGTTGAGTTCCTTGATGGCCAACGCGGCGCCGTCGCGGTTGTCCGTGCCGTAGCCGGCCTGCGGGCCGGTGATGGGGCTCATGAAACCGATGCGCACGCGCTCCTGCGCCTGGGCGCCCAGCGCCACCAGGCCGGCGGCCAGCACCAGCCACTTCAACGAGATCTTCTTCATGGGTCTTCCTCGGTAAGGTCTTCCCGGGATCGATTCCCGGGAGGGGTCTTCCCCGATAGGGGAAACGCGAGTCTACGTAAAGACGCCGGTACCGGCCGACAACCGCACCGAAGTGCGCGACACGACGACCGCCCTCACGCACGCGGCACGTCTACAGTGGCGCATGGTCCGCCCCCTCTCCGGCAGCGTCATCTGGATCCAGCCCGAGGCCCCGCCCAAGCCCGCC
This sequence comes from Mitsuaria sp. TWR114, assembly GCF_007997345.1. Lineage (NCBI taxonomy): Bacteria > Pseudomonadati > Pseudomonadota > Betaproteobacteria > Burkholderiales > Sphaerotilaceae > Roseateles > Mitsuaria sp. TWR114. The sequence goes on along the minus strand of NZ_VOSR01000400.1, from coordinate 272 downwards.
GTCGGCGCGCCCTGCAACGGCTGCGGGGTGTGCTGCCTGGCCGAGCCCTGCCCGCTCGGCATGCTGGTGAGCCTCAAGCGCGAAGGCGCCTGTCGCGCGCTGGTGTGGTCCGACGCCGACCGCCAGTACCGCTGCGGCATGCTGGTGCATCCGAGCCGCTATGTGGGCCTGCGCACATTGCCGCCGCAGGGCCTGGTCAACCGCCTGATCCGCCGCTACGCGCGCCGCATGATCGCCGCCGGCATCGGCTGCGACGCGCGATCGACACCGAT
>NZ_VOSR01000040.1:0-9521 GCF_007997345.1 Mitsuaria sp. TWR114 | reverse complement strand
CACGCTGCCGGCGTCTTCGAGGAAGCGGCGGTTCCGCTGAAGCAGGCGCAGGCCAGCGTGCAGTGGCGCGCGCAGCGCCCGGTGGCGGTCGGCGGGGCCAAGCGCGCGCCGGCGCCCGGTCCCTTGTCCCTGCCGGCGACGCGTCCGCTGGCCGCGGCCTCGGCGGTGGCTACCGCCGCGTCGGCGCCGGCCGAGCCCGCCACGCGCTGGACGGTGCAGTTCAACGACGTGCGCTTCAGCAACGACGACCTGCACGCCGAGGTCGACGGCAGCTGGCAGAGCGGTGACGGCAAGCGTCCGCATGACCACGGCCGCCTCGACCTCACCGGCCGCATCGACGAGATCCGGGCCCCGCGCGTGCTGCGCTACCTGCCGGCCTCGATGGGCCACGACGCGCGGCGCTACGTGCGCGACGCCATCCGCGACGGCACGGTGCACCGCATCCAGGTGCGCCTGCAGGGCGACCTGATCGACTTCCCCTTCGACGCGCCGCGCAGCAAGGGGCAGTTCCGGGTGTCGGGGCAGGTCCGCGGCCTGACGCTGGCCTACGTGCCCAGCCATCCGGCCGAGGGCGAACTGCCCGCCTTCCAGTCGCCGTGGCCGGCGATGGAGCAGCTCGACGCCGAGCTGGTCTTCGACCGCGCCGCGATGAGCATCCGCAACGCCAAGGCCCGGCTGATGGGCGTGGACCTGGTCAACGTGCAAGGGTCCATCGCCGACCTGTACCACCACGCGCCGGTGCTGGAGATCGACGGCCAGGCGCGCGGGGCGCTCGCCGACGCGCTGCGCTACGTGAAGGCCTCGCCGGTGGCGGCGCTCACCAGCCACGTGCTGGACACGACCACCGCGACCGGTCCGATGGCGCTGAAGCTCAATCTGCGGCTGCCGCTGATGCATGTCGACGACACGACGGTCAAGGGCCTGGTCACCTTGACCGGCAACGACGTCCGCATCCGGCCCGACACGCCGCTGCTGGGCCAGGCCCGCGCGCAGGTCAGCTTCGACCAGAAGGGCCTGCAGATCCGCGGCGGCCAGGCGCGCGTGCTGGGCGGCGACGCCAGCTTCGACGGCGGCAGCCTGCCCGACGGCACGATGCGTTTCGCCGCGCAGGGCACGGTCACGGCCGAGGCGCTGCGCAATGCGCCGGAGCTGGGGCTGCAGCAAGCGGCGTCGGTGATGACTGGCCAGGCGGCGGTGCGCTTCGAGCTGGGCGTGCTCAAGAACGGGCAGACCGAGATCGCCGTGACCAGCCCGCTGCAGGGCATCGCGGTGAACCTGCCGGCGCCGATGCACAAGGCGGCCGAGGAGGCCTGGCCGATGCGCATCGCCACCAAGGCGCTGGCGCCGGCCGGCGCGGCCCTGCGCGATGAATTGCGCGTCGAGGCCGGCCCGCTGCAGGCGCTGTACCAGCGCGACGTGACTCACGAGGCCAAGGTGCTGCGCGGCGCCATCGCGGTGCGCGAGCGCGCGCCCGAGCTGCCGGCGCAGGGCGTGACGGCGCGCGCCAGCTTCGACCAGTTCAATGCCGACGCCTGGCAGACCGCGCTGCCGGGCCTGACCGGCGCGAAGGCCGGCGCGGAGCTCGAGGGCGCGGCCGAGGGCGGCTACGCGCCGACGCAGCTGACGCTGAAGGCGCAGACGCTGCAGGTGGCGGGCCGCACGCTCAACGGCGTGACGGCGGGCATCTCCCACGACGCCGGCGCGGGCTGGCGCGTGTCGGTCGACGCGCAGCAGCTCAGCGGCCTGATCGAGGTCCGCGCGGCCAGGCCGGACCAGCCGGGCCGGGTCTTCGCCCGGCTCTCGCGGCTCTCGGTGCCCAAGAGCGATGCCGATTCCGTCGAGCAGCTGCTCGACAAGCAGCCGCGCTCGGTGCCGGCGCTGGACATCGTCGTCGAGGACTTCGAGCTGCGCGGCAAGCGCCTGGGCCGGCTCGAGATCGATGCCCAGCAGCAGAGCGAGGCCCGCGACTGGAAGCTCAACCGGCTGGTGCTCAAGAGCCCGGACGCGACGCTGAGCGCTTCCGGCAAGTGGGCGCCCGAGCCCGGCCAGGCGCTGCGCCGCACCGAACTCGACTGGAAGATGGACGTCGCCGACGCCGGCAAGCTGCTGGAGCGGCTCGGCCAGGGCCAGGTGCTGCGCGGCGGCAAGGGCGTGCTCACCGGCCAGGTCGCGTGGCAGGGCTCGCCGATGTCGCCGGACTACGCCAGCATGAGCGGCCAGCTCAATGTCTCGATGGAATCGGGGCAGTTCCTCAAGGCCGAGCCCGGCGTGGGCCGGCTGCTGGGCGTGCTCAGCCTGCAGTCCATCCCGCGGCGCCTGATGCTGGACTTCCGCGACGTGTTCTCCGAAGGCTTCGCTTTCGACAACGTCACCGGCGACATCCGCATCGCCAAGGGCGTCGCGCGCAGCGACAACCTGCGCATGAAGGGCCTGCAGGCGGCGGTGCTGATGGAAGGCAGCGCCGATCTGGCGGCCGAGACCCAGGACCTGCATGTGCTGGTGCTGCCCGAGATCAATGCCGGCGGCGCGGCACTCGCCTACGCGGCGGTGAATCCGGCCATCGGCCTGGGCGCCTTCCTGGCCCAGTGGCTGCTGCGCAAGCCGCTGGCGGCGGCCAACTCCGAGGAGTTCCGCGTCACCGGCACCTGGTCCGATCCGCGCATCGAGCAGTTGCCGCGCCGTGCGCAGCCGCAGGGCAGCTACAACAACGCCACCACCGCGCAAGGAGAGTCCGTCCAATGAGCACCTCGACCCCGCAGGCGGCGCCGCCGGTCACGATCGCCGCGATCCAGATGGTCTCCGGCCCGCGGCTGGAGGAGAACCTCGAGCGCGCCGCCCACTGGATCGGCGAGGCGGCGCGCCAGGGCGCGCGGCTGGTCTCGCTGCCCGAGTACTTCTGCCTCATGGGCCACAAGGACACCGACAAGCTGCCCTACGCCGAGCGGCCCGGGGACGTCGACGCGCCGATCCAGGGCGCGCTGCGCCGGGCGGCGCGCGCGCATGGCGTGTGGATCCTCGGCGGCACCTTGCCGATGGCGATCGACGGCGCGGCCCTGCCCGCCGAGCGGGTGCGCAACACCACCTGCGTCTTCGCGCCGGACGGCACGATGGCCGCGCGCTACGACAAGCTGCATCTCTTCTGCTACGACAACGGCCGCGAGCGCTACGACGAGGCCCGCGTGCTCCAGGCCGGCGAGGCGCCGGTGAGCTTCGACGCGCCGATCGCCGACGGTCCCACGCTGCGCGTGGGCCTGTCCATCTGCTACGACCTGCGCTTCCCGGAGCTCTTCCGCGCGATGAGCTTCGGCGGCCCGCGGCCGCTGGACCTCATCAGCGTGCCGGCGGCCTTCACGTACACCACCGGCCAGGCGCATTGGGAGCTGCTGCTGCGGGCCCGCGCGGTCGAGAACCAGGCCTACGTCATCGCCTCGGCCCAGGGGGGCACGCACGAGAACGGGCGCCGCACCTGGGGCCACAGCCTCATCGTCGATCCCTGGGGCGAAGTGCTGGCCTGCCTGCCCGAGGGCGAGGGCCTGGCGATCGCCCGCCTCGATCCGGCGCGCATCGCACAGGTGCGCGAGCAGTTGCCGGCGCTGCAGCACCGTCGGCTCTGAGACGCGGCGGCGGCCGCGTTCCGTGAGCCGGTCCGCGAGCGCATCCGCGTTCCGGCCCTGCGATCCGGTCCTGCGATCCGGCGCCGGAATCCGGTTCAGATCGGGCGATCGGCGCCCGCTCCCTGGAGGCAAGATGCCCGGCATGATCGACCGCCGCCCTGCCCGTCCTCTTCGCTCCATGCCGGCGCTGCTGGCCGCCATGGCCTGCGCGCTGCTGGCGGGCTGCGGCACGCCGGCGCGGCCGCTGGAGTCCTCGCTGACCGACATGGAATCGCTGCAGCTGCGCTCCTGGCTGAGCCCGCAGTTGCGGCGCAACATCGACCTGCTGCCGGTGAGCGGCGGCCAGGAGACCTCGCGCTGGTGGGGCAGCCGCATCAACGCGATGACGCTGAACCAGACCTACCAGGAATCGCTGCGGCGCCTGGGTTTGATGCCGGACGTGCCGGACACCGGGCGCTACCAGTTGCAGGTCGAGGTGCTGGCGCTGGCGCAGCCCAATGTGCCGGTGCTGCCGGAGGTGGCGATCTCGGTCCGCTACACGCTGACGGAGCGCGCCGCCGGCGGCGGCAAGGTGCTGTACCAGCGCACGCTGCGCACGACGCAGAAGGCGGGCGTCGACGACAGCCTGAACCCCTCGGAGCAGTTGCGCATCGCCACCGAGGCCGCGCTGCGCAACAACATCGCAGACCTGATCCGCGACCTCGCGTCCCTTTCGCTCCCCGTCTGAGCAACCGGAAACCCCGCCTTCCCGATATAAGAATTCAGCGGAATTCCCACCTCGGCATATGCATATAAGCATTGATTGCTTGCCAACTGCCGGGTTATCCCTAAGCATCACGGCTTTCCGCCCCAAAAAGGCGCATGCCGGCAAAAGGTCCCGAACGGCGGCCAGCTGGCGCGAGCGTCCGTCTTTCGTCCGTGATCGAACTCCAACAGCTGCACAAATCCTATGAGGTCGAGGGGCGCCGCGTGGCGGCGCTCCAGGGTATCGACCTTCGGGTGGAACCGGGAGAAGTGTTCGGGATCATCGGCGCCTCGGGCGCCGGCAAGAGCACGCTGCTGCGGGTGATCAACCTGCTGGAGCGCCCGGACAGCGGCCGCGCGGTGGTGGCCGGCCAGGACCTGCAGGCGCTGGACGCGGCCGGCCTGCGCGCCGCCCGCCAGAAGATCGCGATGATCTTCCAGCACTTCAACCTGCTGAGCTCGCGCACCGTCGCGCAGAACGTGGCCTGGCCGCTGCGCATCGCCGGCTGGGAGGCCGCGCGCATGGCGCCGCGCGTGCAGCAGCTGCTCGCCCGCGTCGGCCTATCCGACCAGGCGGACAAGTATCCGGCCCAGCTCTCCGGCGGCCAGAAACAGCGCGTCGGCATCGCCCGCGCGCTGGCGCTGGACCCGCAGGTGCTGCTCTGCGACGAGGCCACCAGCGCCCTCGACCCCGAAACCACCCGCTCGATCCTGGACCTGCTCGCCGAGCTCAACGAGGAGCTGAAGCTGAGCATCGTGCTGATCACCCACGAGATGGACGTGGTGCGCCGCGTCTGCGACCGCGTCGCGGTGCTGGAAGGCGGACGCATCGTCGAGCTCGGTCCCGTGGCGCAGGTCTTCCTGCATCCGCGCTCCGACACGGCGCGGCGTTTCGTGCTGGCGGCCGAGCATGTCGACGAGGGCGAGCAGCGCGACGACTACGCGCATGTCGCCGGCAGCCTGTGGCGCCTGACCTTCTTCGGCGAGCGCACCTACGAGCCGCTGCTGGGCGAGGTCGCCCGGCGCGCGAACCTGGACTTCGGCATCCTGGCCGGCCGCATCGACCGCATCAAGCGGCAGCCCTACGGCCAGCTGACCATCGCCGTCAGCGGCGGCGATCGCCAGGCCGCCCGCCAGCTGCTGGCCGAGCGCGGCGTGCAGGTCGAGGAGCTGCGCGCATGAGCCTCACGCCCTCCCTGATCGAGACCCTGCGGACCATCGACTGGCCCGAGATCGCCACCGCCGGCGGCGACACGCTGCTGATGCTGGGCGGTTCGCTGCTCTTCACCGCGCTGCTGGGCCTGCCGCTGGGCATCGCCCTGTACCTGTTCGACCGTGGCCGGCTGGTGTCCTCGCCCCGGCTGTACGCGCTGCTGTCGCTGGTGGTGAACGTGCTGCGCTCGCTGCCGTTCGTGATCCTGCTGATCGTGCTGATCCCGTTCACGCTGCTGGTGACCGGCACCTCGCTGGGCGTGGCCGGCGCGATCCCGCCGCTGGTCGTGGGCGCGACGCCCTTCCTGGCGCGGCTGGTGGAAACCGCGCTGCGCGGCGTCGACCGCGGCATCGTCGAGGCCGGCCTGGCCATGGGTGCCAGCACCCGCCAGATCGTCGTCCAGGCGCTGCTGCCCGAGGCGCTGCCCGGCATCGTCTCGGCGCTCACCGTCACCGCGATCACGCTGGTCGGCTACACGGCCATGTCGGGCGTCATCGGCGGCGGCGGCCTGGGCGACCTGGCGATCCGCTTCGGCTATCAGCGATTCCAGACCGAGGTCATGGTCGTGACCGTGGTGCTGCTGCTGGTGCTGGTGCAACTGCTGCAGATGCTGGGCGACTGGCTGGTGACCCGCGTGTCGCACCGCTGAGCCCGTCAGGCATCGACGAGACCCCGCCTCCCCCTTTCAGCGCCGATCGCCCCAAGCCGGCGAACGGCATCGTTCCTCAGAGGAGTTTGCAAGCATGAAGAAGCTGTTCGCCGCCACCGTCGCGGCCCTGTCGCTGGCCACCGCCGGCACCGCCTCCGCCGAGAAGCTGAGCGTCGCCGCCACCGCGGTGCCGCACGCCGAGATCCTGAACCTGGTCAAGCCGGAGCTGGCCAAGCAGGGCGTGGAGCTCGAGGTCAAGGTCTTCACCGACTACGTCCAGCCCAACGTGCAGGTGGCCGAGAAGCGCCTGGACGCCAATTTCTTCCAGCACAAGCCCTACCTGAACGAGTTCAACAAGGGCAAGGGCACGCGGCTGGTGGCCGTCGCGGCGGTGCATGTGGAGCCGTTCGGCGCGTATTCGACCAAGCACAAGACGCTGGCCGCGCTGCCCGAGGGCGGCACCGTCGCGATCCCCAACGATCCGACCAACGGCGGCCGCGCGCTGCTGCTGCTGGACAAGGCCGGCGTGATCAAGCTCAAGGACAAGGCCAACATCCTGGCGACGACCAAGGACATCGCCGACAACCCCAAGAAGCTGAAGTTCCGTGAGATCGAGGCCGCCACGCTGCCGCGCATCCTGCCGCAGGTGGACCTGGCGCTGATCAACACGAACTACGCGCTGGAGGCGAAGCTGAACCCGGCCAAGGACGCCCTGGCGATCGAGGGCGGCGAGTCGCCCTATGCCAACTGGCTGGTCACCCGCGACGACAACCAGAACGCTCCGGCCGTGAAGAAGCTGGCGGCCGCGCTGCAGTCGGAGGCCGTCAAGCGCTTTATCCAGACGCAATACAAGGGCGCGGTGGTGCCTGCCTTCTGACGACGGCTGCGGCCGGGTTTGTTTCCGTACAGCGCCCCGCGATCGCGGGGCGCTTTCATTTGGGCGCTGGATATCGAGGATTTGTGCCGGGCCGCCGTCCCGGCTTCTTGGCACCATGGCGGCCTCCTCCCTTGTCCCTCGGAATGGCGCCGCCAGGATGCCGCTCCTCGCCCGTCCGTGTCCGAACTCTCCGCGGCGCTGCCGCAGTTCTTCCTGCTTCGCGATGGCGCCCCGACGCTGCTGCTCACCGGCCATTACGACGGGGCCCTGGTGCTGCTGTCGCTGGCCGTCGCCTCGCTGACCTCGGCGCTGGCGCTGCAGGTCGCCGGCATGGCCAAGCCGGCCACGGGATGGCGTCGCCAGTCCATCCTGGCCACGGGCGCGCTGGCGCTGGGCGGCGGCATCTGGTCGATGCACTTCATCGGCATGCTGGCCTTCCAGCTGTGCGCCCAGATCGCCTTCAACGCCCATGTCACCGCCGCCTCCATGGTCCCGGCGCTGATCGCCTCCTGGGTCGCGCTGGCCCTGCTCTCGCGCCGCGAACTCGACCGCTGGCGCCTGGTCGCCGGCGGCGTGCTGGTCGGCGCCGGCATCGGGACGATGCACTACACCGGCATGGCGGCGATGGAGATGTCCGCCGCGCTGCGCTACGACCCCGCCTGGTTCGGCGCCTCCATCGTGGTCGCGGTCCTGCTGGCGATGCTCGCGCTGTGGATCCGCTTCGGCCTGGCCGGCCGCCTCAGCCGGCCCTGGGCGATCGCGCTGGGCGGCGTGGTGATGGGCGGCGCCATCGCCGGCATGCATTACACGGCGATGGGCGCCGCGCGCTTCGTCGGCCTGGCCGACGGCCCCTGCAACACCTCGATCGAGAACGCCGGCTGGCTCGCCCTGGCCGTGACCGTGATGGCGCTGGCCATCAGCGCCATCACCGCCGGCGCCAACGGCCTGCTGGTGCTGCGCCGTCTCAACACCGAGCTGGTCGAGGAACGCGGCCGCATGCTGGTGATGGAGACCGCGCTGCGCGACAGCGAGACCAAGTACCGCACCGTGATCGCCAACAGCCCGGGCGTGACCTTCCGCTGCCGCCTGGACGAGAACTGGTCGATGCTGCTGATCAACGACGCCGTCGAGGACCTGACCGGCTGGACCGCCCGCGACTTCCTGGAAGGCCGCCAGCACTTCGCCGCGCTGATCCATCGCCACGACCAGGCGCGGGTGAACGCGGCCGTGGAAACCGCCGTCGCCGCCGACACGCCCTATGCGCTCGAGTACCGCGTCCACACCCGCGACGCCGGCGAGCGCTGGGTCTCCGAGCGCGGCCGCGCGGTGCGCGACGCGCAGGGCGCGCCGCAGTGGATCGACGGCGTGATCCTCGACATCACCGAGCCCAAGCGGCTGCAGCGCCAGCTCGAGGAAGCCAAGGAACGCGCCGAGTCCGCCGCCGCCGCCAAGAGCGCCTTCCTGGCCAACATGAGCCACGAGATCCGCACGCCGATGAACGCCATCCTCGGTTTCACCGAGCTGCTGCTGGACACCACGCTGACCGAGGCCCAGCGCCGCCACCTGACGACGGTGCGCGGCTCGGCGCGCTCGCTGCTGGCGCTGCTCAACGACATCCTGGACACCGCCAAGCTCGACAAGGGCGCGATGGAGCTGGAGTCGGTCGACTTCTCGCTGCGCACCGTCTGCGAGCAGGCGCTGAACTCGCTGCGGCTGCTGGCGCAGCGCAAGAACCTGGTGCTGCACCTCGACTACCCGTCCGCCGCGCCGCGCTTCTTCCAGGGCGATCCGCTGCGGGTGCAGCAGGTGCTGCTGAACCTGGTCGGCAATGCGATCAAGTTCACCGAGCGCGGCGTGGTCACGCTGCGCATGCGGCACGAAGGCGGCCAGGTCCACCTGGCCGTCGTCGACACCGGCATCGGCATCGCGCCCGACCGGCTGGACCGCATCTTCGACGCCTTCGCGCAGGCCGACGCGTCGACGACGCGCCGCTTCGGCGGCACCGGCCTGGGCACCACCATCTCGCGGCAGCTGGTCGAGCGCATGGGCGGCCGCATCACCGTCGAGAGCGAACTCGGCCAGGGCAGCACCTTCCACGTCTGGCTGCCGCTGCCGGCCGGCAACGCGGCGCTCGCCGAGGCCCAGGCGAGCGAAGCGGCCGTCGCCCTCCCGCCGCTGCGGCTGCTGGTGGCCGACGACGTGGCGCAGAACGGCGAGCTGCTGCAGCTGATCCTGGGCCGCGAGGGGCATCAGGTCACGCTCGCCGCCGACGGGCTGCAGGCGCTGAAGGCCTTCTCCGACGAGCGCTTCGACGCGGTGCTGATGGACGTGCACATGCCGGGGTTGGACGGCCTGGGCGCGACGCGGCGGATCCGCAACTTCGAGCATGCGCAGGGCCGCGGCCACACGCCGGTGGTCGCGCTG
>NZ_VOSR01000004.1:0-18561 GCF_007997345.1 Mitsuaria sp. TWR114 | reverse complement strand
CGACATCGACCTGTACTCCTACGAGGGCCAGTACAACGGCCTGCACGCCAGCAAGTCCGGCACGCCCGAGCCGGCGCTGGTGCTCTCCACCGGCGAGGCGCTGCCCGCCGGGCCGCTGATCAAGGGCGCCGGGCCCCTGGTCCCCACGGTCCTCAAGCGCACCCTGCATGCCGCGAGTCGGCTGGCGACCTCGCAGCCGGCGTTCGGCCTCGGCAACCAGCGCCCGCTGGACTACACGATCAACACCGCCGTCAAGGTGGCCGCCAAGACCGGCGTGGTCTACGGATTCAACATGCTGGGCCGCATGGCGTCCGCCGGCATCGGCGTCGCCGGGCTGAGCAGCCAGGGCGGCGGCAACATCGGCTTCGACGGCCTGGCCAAGGCGGTGGGCTGCATGGTGGCGGCGCAGGAGGCCACCACCTTCGCGATGGCGCAGTTCGGCAAGATGATGCCGGCCCACTTCCAGTGGCCCGAGGGCCGGCTGGGCCGGTTCGCGATCCGCGCCATGCTGCCCAGCGCCGAGGAGATGCTGCGCCTGTCCCTCAACATGAAGCTGCAGCAGGCCTTCGGGCTGCACCGCGGCAACGCCGTCGACGTGATGGCGCTGGCCTCCGCCTCGGTCGCCAAGGGCGGCGTCGAATGGATGAAGTCGCGCGCCGGCGATCCCGCGAACCACGCCGCCGCCCACCTGTCGCTGACCCTGCTCTACAACACGATCTACAACGTCGCGCGCGGGGTCTCCAACGCGTTCACGCTGCCGGGCGGCGACGGCCATCCGTCCGCGCGCACCGTCGGCGCCACCCTGGCCGCGCGCGCCATCGGCCGCTCGACACGATGTACGAGCCCATGCTGACCACGATGCTCAACAGCGCCGGCCTCGTGGGCGACAACGCCAGCGCCTACGACCACCAGATGAGCCGCGAGACCCGCGGCATGGGCGACCCGATCTCCATCATCGACCGCGCCATCACCGACGTCTCCAACGCCGCCGCCGGACTGGCGGGGCGCAAGCTCGAGGAGAACCAGACGGCGCTGATGATGCTGCTGAACGTGCGCGAGGGCATGGAGGGCGTGCGGCAGTACCTGAGCCGCTTCCCGCTCGAGCACGAGGCCGGCCGCTTCAGCGAGATCGGCGCCGAGCTGGCGGCGGTCCACGACTCGATCCAGCATGCCTCGCAGCCGCTGCATCCCGAGCGCGAGAAGGAGATGGACCTGCGCCTGCAGGAGAAGCTGGACGCGCTCATCGAGGCGGCAGATGGCGGGCCGGCGGCCGACGAGGCGCAGGACCGCCCCGAGGCGCTGCGCTACGACGTCGCGCTGCTGGATGCCAAGGACCGCGAGACCTTCGAGCGGCAGAGCCGCGCCGCGCGCGAGCAATGGTCCTCGCGCGGCAGCCTGCCGCAGACCAGCCAGTTCCACGAGATCGTCAACGACTACAGCAACCGCGGCCGGCCGGTCGACGCGCGCCCGGGCCTGCTGCTCGATTCAGCGGAAGTGCCGCGCAACGTGACCACCTGGACGCGGCGCGGCCAGGCGGCGGCGTGGCCCACCACCCAGCTGATGGCCGGCGCGCCCGGCATCCACACGCCGCGCACCGACACCGGACTGCCGCCGGTGTCCGAGCTGCTGCAGAAGCGGGCCACCAACTCCGCGTTCCTCTACACCGTCGAGTCCGGCATGTTCCACCTGCCGCTGCGCTTCGACTACGTCGGCCAGCTGCAGTACCAGCCGGTCCGGCCCAAGAGCCTGATCAGCGTGCCGCACATGGTGCTCACCGCCTCGGCCCACAAGCCGGACGGCGGCGAGGGCCTGGTCGATCCCAGCGCCATCCTGGACGTCAACCTGGCGGCGCGCTACGCGCCGAAGTTCCCCGCCAACCTGGACCGCGCCGCGGTCACCGAGGCGTCCTACATCGCGCCCGGCGGCCAGACCCGCTTCGGGCAGCCGGTGGAAGCCGGACAGTCGCCCAACAAGACCGTCACCGAGGGCGAGGTGGTGGCGCTCACCGAGATGTATTCGGCCACCACCTCCAGCCGCATGGCGGCCTATTTCGGCGCGGGCATCAATGCCGGGGCGACGCGCGACCGCAGCCTGCGCATCCACGCCAAGCTGCTCAGCGGCGTGAACTTCGCCAAGGTGAGCGATCTGGCCCAGGGCGAGGTGGTGGCCGTGCCCGGCGTGCTGATGCGGGTGCGCAAGATCGACGCCGACGCCGGCAAGGGTCCGGGCGTGGACGCCCCGGGAAAGAACGTGCAGGACCTGGGCCAGGTGGTCTATTTCGAGCAGGTCAACACCTACGCGCTGGAGCAGCGCTTCCAGGCGAAGAAGGCGCAGCCGTCGGTGGACCTGCGCGAAGGCGAGGAGGCGATGGAGCCGCGCTCGGGCCATCTGCTCAAGGCCACCCGCCAGCCGGCGCCGGACGCCTGGGTCTTCGACCTCGGCGAGGACCGCTTCCGGCGCCTGGACGCCGTGAAGGACGCGGGCCGGCAGGTGCTCGAATGGTCCAACAACAAGAGCTACTTCCTCGGCCGCGGCCTGGAGGACATGGACCGCGCCGGCGAGCAGGGTCCGCCCGAGCGCGCGCGCTGGCTGCATCCCTACAGCGGCGACCAGTCGATGCGGGCCATCAAGGAGGCAACGCATGCGCTGATCCTGGGCAAGGACCCGCTGGTGTCGGAGGGGCTGCTGGACCTGGCGACGGAGAACGTCCATCACGCCCACTTCCGCGAGGCCGGCGGTTATGCCGCCACCGACGCGGCCCGCGAGGCCGCCGCGCAGCGCCAGGCCATCCGGGAGCAGGCGGGCGCCGTGGCCGACGCCATCGGCGAGAAGTCGCTGTCCAGCCCCCTGTCGACGCAGGACGCCGCGTCCTTCAGCTGGCTCATGACCAGCCTGCTGCGCAAGCGGATCGAGCTGGTGGTGCTCGACGCGGCCGGCCAGGCCGAGCACACCCCCTTCGACATGACCTACGACAAGATCGACCTGAAGCGGGAAGCCGCGCTCAGCGACCTGTCGGACAAGCGCCACGAGCCGGCGCATGTGATCGTGGTGTCGCCCGATGGCGTCTTCACGCCGCAGGTGCGCGGCGGGCGCCGGGAGATGGTCCGCATGGACGAGGCCGGCGACGGCCCGACGCTGGGCGGCCTGGTGCACGCGCTGGTCCGGCAGGCCTATCCGGAGGCCGGCCACTACGCCGAGGACGCCGCCGGCGGACTGCGGCCCGACAAGTCGGCGCAGCGCAGCGCCCAGGACATCCTCGACACCATGAAGGACGCCGCGCGCGCCGACTACCGACCCCTGCAGGAAGCCCTGGTGAAGCAGTTCGGCGTGCCGCAGGCGGCGGCCGAGGCGCCGCGCTGAGCCACGCGGAGGCGTGTCGCAAGCCCGCCTTTTCGCGGGAAACCCGATGCGCAATGCCATGGAGCGGTCCGCTCACGGATAATGCGCGGATGCCTGCTATTCAACTGACCCCCGCCCAGCGCAAGGAAAAGCGCGCCGACGCCCACCATCTCGACCCGGTCGTGATGATTGGCGCCGATGGCCTGACGGCCGCCGTCACCAAGGAGGTCGACGCCGCGCTCAGGGCCCATGGCCTGATCAAGGTCCGCGTGATGTCCGACGACCGCCAGGGTCGCGAGGAGATCCTGGCCACGCTGGCCGAGCAGCTCGACGCCGCCCCGATCCAGCACATCGGCAAGCTGCTGGTGCTGTGGCGCCCGGTGCCGGAGAAGGAAAAGGCCGTCAAGGAGGACGCCCGCTCCGCGCCCAAGGTCGTGAAGATCGTGAAGTTCTCGAAGAGCGGCAACAACCGTCCGCAGATCAAGAAGGTCACCGTGCTGGGCAACCAGCGCGTCACCCAGGGCGGTGAAGTCAAGCGCGCGAAGAAGCCGCGTCAGACCAGCCTCAAGAAGTCCAGCCAGGGCTGACGCCGACGCCGCCACGCGCGGGCGGCCAGGTCCGGCACCAACGAAAAGACGGCCCGCGGGCCGTCTTTCCTTTTTGTCGCTTCCGATCAGCGGGGCCGCGGTCCGCTCACGCGCCACGCCAGCGCAAGCACGGCGATCGTTCGCAGCCCGAAGAACACCAGCGACACCGCATGCAGCTGCAGGAAGGTCCAACTGCCCTGCCCCTGGCGCGCGGCGTCCATCATCGGCTGCAGCGCGTAATAACCGGCGGCGGTGAAACCGATCGCCAGCAAGGGCAGCCAGAAGCCGGGATTCATCGCCGATCCGCCGACCACGCCATCCCGGTGCAGGCGCCGCTCCATCAGGATCAGCAGCACGCCCGCGGCGAGCGCGAAGCGGGCATCCATCTCGAACAGCCGCGCGACGTACTTGCCGGCCATCGCGCGGTCCAGCGTCGCGAACGCGTTCGGCGCGGCCAGCAGCGCCACCGCCAGCAGCTCGCCGGCCCACAGGGCCGCCAGCAGCGCACGGATCCGGAGCAGCATCGGCGAAGGCCTCAGATGTAGCGGACCTCGACGATCTCGTAGCGCTTGATGCCGCCCGGGGCCACCACCTCGGCCACGTCGCCGGCTTCCTTGCCGATCAGCGCGCGGGCGATCGGGGAGCTGATCGAGATCAGGCCCTGCTTCAGGTCGGCCTCGTCGTCGCCGACGATCTGGTAGGTCACCTCGTTGCCGGACTCTTCTTCCTCGAGGTCCACGGTGGTCCCGAACACGACCTTGCCGCCCGCGTCGACCGACGCCGGGTCGATCACCTGGGCCGACGACAGCTTGCCCTCGATCTCCAGGATGCGGCCCTCGATGAAGCCCTGCTTGTCCTTGGCGGCCTCGTACTCGGCGTTCTCCGACAGGTCGCCCTGCGCGCGCGCCTCGGCGATGGCGTTGATCACGGCATGCCGCTCGACCGTCTTGAGCCGATGCAGTTCTTCCTTGAGCTTCTCAGCGCCGCGCTTGGTCAATGGAATCGTCGTGGCCATGTCTCTAGAACCTTGAAAAACAAAACAAACCGCCGCTGCCGCTCAGGGTCGCTGAGCAGCGGCGGCGGAATGGATGGCGCAGTTTAATGCAGTTCGGCGTGCAGTTCCTGCAGCGATTGCACCAGCAGGCCATCCTTGTGCTTCATGCCTTCGACCGCGGCTTCGCAGCCCGCCATCGTCGTGTAGTAGGTCACCCGGTTGGCCAGCGCCGCCTGGCGGATGTGACGGCTGTCGGCAATCGCCGTGCGCGTCTCGTCGACGGTGGTGAACACGAGCTGGATGTCCCCGCCCTTGATCATGTCGACGATGTGCGGGCGGCCGTCCTTGACCTTGTTGACGACGCGCACCGGCACGCCGGCGGCCTCGATCGCCGCGGCCGTGCCCTTGGTCGCCACCACGCCGAAGCCCAGCGCCGCCAGGTCACGCGCCAGCGCGACGGCCCGGTCCTTGTCGTTGTTCTTGACGGTGATAAGCACATTGCCCTGGCGCGGCAGGCGCGAGCCCGCGCCCAGCTGGCTCTTCAGCATGGCCTCGCCGAAGGTCCGGCCGGCGCCCATGACTTCGCCGGTCGAACGCATTTCCGGGCTCAGGATCGGGTCCACGCCAGGGAACTTGTTGAACGGGAAGACGGCTTCCTTGACGCTGAAGTACGGCGGCTGGATCTCGACCGGCGGCTTGCCGCCGGCGGCCTTCTGGTCCTTGAGCTTGACGCCGGCCATGCAACGCGCGGCGATCTTGGCCAGCGGCTGGCTGGTCGCCTTCGAGACGAAGGGCACCGTGCGCGAGGCGCGCGGGTTCACCTCGAGCACGTACACCGTGTTCTCGGCCAGGCCCTTGGTCACATCGCCCTGGATCGCGAACTGCACGTTCATCAGGCCCACGACCTTCAGCGCCTTGGCCATCGCCGCGGTCTGGCGGCGCAGTTCGTCCTGCAGCTCCTTGGACAGCGTGTACGGGGGCAGCGAGCAGGCCGAGTCGCCGGAGTGGATACCGGCCGCCTCGATGTGCTCCATGATGCCGCCCATCATCGTGTCCTCGCCGTCGCAGATGCAGTCGACGTCGACCTCGACCGCGTCCTCCAGGAAGCGGTCCAGCAGCACGGGGGACTTCTCGCTGACGCGCACGGCCTCGCGCATGTAGCGCTCGAGGTCCTTGTCGCCGTGCACGATCTCCATCGCGCGGCCGCCCAGCACGTAGCTCGGACGCACGACCAGCGGGTAGCCGATCTCGTTGGCCAGCGCGACGGCCTGGTCTTCATTGCGCGCCGTGCGGTTGGGCGGCTGCTTCAGGCCCAGCTCATGCAGCAGCTTCTGGAAGCGCTCGCGGTCCTCGGCGATGTCGATGGAATCGGGCGTCGTGCCGATGATGGGCACGCCGTTGGCCTCGAGGTCCAGCGCCAGCTTCAGCGGCGTCTGGCCGCCGTACTGCACGATCACGCCGACCGGCTTCTCCTTGGCCACGATCTCCAGCACGTCCTCGAGCGTCACCGGCTCGAAGTACAGGCGGTCCGAGGTGTCGTAGTCGGTGGAGACGGTCTCCGGATTGCAGTTGACCATGATGGTCTCGTAGCCGTCCTCGCGCATGGCGAGCGCCGCGTGGACGCAGCAGTAGTCGAACTCGATGCCCTGGCCGATGCGGTTCGGACCGCCGCCCAGCACCATGATCTTCTTCTTGTCGGTGGGGTTGGCCTCGCACTCCTCGTCGTAGGTCGAGTACATGTAGGCGGTCTGCGTCGCGAATTCGGCGGCGCAGGTGTCGACGCGCTTGTAGACCGGACGCACGTTCAGCGCGTGACGGGTCTTGCGGACCTCGTGCTGGTTGGTGCCCAGCAGCTTGGCCAGACGCTTGTCCGAGAAGCCCTTCTTCTTCAGCAGGCGCAGTTCGTCGGCCGACAGGCCGGCCAGCTCGCGGCCCTTGAGGCTCTGCTCGATCTTGATCAGCTGCTCGATCTGGGCCAGGAACCACGGGTCGATCTTCGTTTCCTCGAAGACTTCGTCCAGCGTCATGCCGATGCGGAAGGCGTCGCCCAGGAACAGGATGCGCGACGGGCCGGGCTCGCCGATCTCCTGCACGATCTCCTCGCGATCGGCGCTGATCTCGCTGAGGCCGTCGATGCCGGTTTCCAGGCCGCGCAGCGCCTTCTGGAACGATTCCTGGAAGTTGCGGCCCATGGCCATCACCTCGCCGACCGACTTCATCTGCGTCGTCAGGCGCGAGTCGGCCATTGGGAACTTCTCGAAGGCGAAGCGCGGGATCTTGGTGACGACGTAGTCGATGCTGGGCTCGAACGAGGCCGGCGTGATGCCGCCGGTGATGTCGTTCTTGAGCTCGTCCAGCGTGTAGCCCACGGCCAGCTTCGCGGCGATCTTGGCGATCGGGAAGCCGGTGGCCTTGGAGGCCAGCGCCGACGAGCGCGACACGCGCGGATTCATTTCGATGACGATCATCCGGCCGTTGTCCGGGTTGATCGAGAACTGCACGTTGGAGCCGCCGGTGTCGACGCCGATCTCGCGCAGGATCGCGATCGAGGCGTTGCGCAGCAGCTGGTATTCCTTGTCGGTCAGCGTCTGGGCCGGGGCCACGGTGATGGAGTCGCCGGTGTGGATGCCCATCGGGTCCAGGTTCTCGATCGAGCACACGATGATGCAGTTGTCCGCCTTGTCGCGGACCACTTCCATCTCGTATTCCTTCCAGCCGATCAGCGATTCCTCGATCAGCAGCTCATTGGTCGGAGACAGGTCGAGGCCGCGCTTGCAGATCTCCTCGAACTCCTCCGGGTTGTAGGCGATGCCGCCTCCGGTGCCGCCGAGCGTGAAGCTGGGGCGAATGACCATCGGGAAGCCGCTGCCGCCGATCTCGGCGTGGATGCGCTTTTGCACCGACCACGCCTCCTCCAGCGAGTGCGCGATGCCCGACTTCGCGGAATCGAGACCGATCTTGGTCATCGCGTCCTTGAACTTCAGCCGGTCCTCGGCCTTCTCGATCGCCTTCTCGTTGGCGCCGATCATCTCGACCTGGTACTTCTCCAGCACGCCGTGCTTGTGCAGGTCGAGCGCGCAGTTCAGCGCGGTCTGGCCGCCCATGGTCGGCAGGATCGCGTCGGGGCGCTCCTTGGCGATGATCTTCTCGACCACCTGCCAGGTGATGGGCTCGATGTAGGTGACGTCCGCCGTATCGGGGTCCGTCATGATGGTCGCCGGGTTGCTGTTCACCAGGATGACCTTGTAGCCCTCCTCGCGCAACGCCTTGCAGGCCTGGGCGCCGGAGTAGTCGAACTCGCAGGCCTGGCCGATGATGATCGGGCCGGCGCCGATGATGAGGATGCTCTTGATATCAGTACGCTTGGACATGTGCAGTCTCCCCCTTCATCAGGCCTTGGACATCAGACCGATGAAGCGGTCGAACAGATACGAAATGTCGTGCGGGCCGGGACTCGCTTCCGGGTGGCCCTGGAAGCAGAAGGCCGGCTTGTCGGTGCGGGCCAGGCCCTGCAGCGTGCCGTCGAACAAGCTGACGTGCGTCGCGCGCAGGTTGGCGGGCAGCGTGTCGGGATCGACCGCGAAACCGTGGTTCTGGCTGGTGATGCTGACGCGACCGTTGTCCAGGTCCTTCACCGGGTGATTCGCGCCGTGGTGGCCGAACTTCATCTTGAAGGTCTTGGCGCCCGAGGCCAGCGCCATGATCTGGTGGCCCAAACAGATGCCGAAGGTCGGGATGCCGGCCTCGATCAACTGGGCGGTGGCCTTGATCGCGTAGTCGCAGGGCTCCGGATCGCCGGGGCCGTTGGACAGGAACACGCCATCGGGCTCGAGGTCGAAGACCTCCGAGGCCGGCGTCTGCGCCGGCACGACGGTGATGCGGCAGCCGCGCGAGGCCAGCATGCGCAGGATGTTGCTCTTGACGCCGAAGTCGTAGGCAACGACGTGGAACTTGGGCGCGGTCTGCTCGCCGTAGCCCTTGCCGAGCGTCCACTCGGTTTCGGTCCAGGTCTCGCGTTCGGTGCGGCTCACGACCTTGGCCAGGTCCAGGCCCGCCATGCTGGGCGCGCCCTTGGCGGCGGCGATGGCCTCGTCGATGTGGGCCTGGGTGATCTGCTCGCCGGCGTTCAGCGCCAGAATGCAACCGTTCTGGGCGCCCTTCTCGCGCAGCACGCGCGTCAGGCGGCGCGTGTCCAGGTCGGCGATGGCGACGGTACCCTCATCCTTCAGATACTGTCGCAGCGTGCGGCCCTTGCGGAAGTTCGAATCGAGGACCGGCGCCTCCTTGATGATCAGGCCAGCGGCAAAGATCTTCGACGCCTCGACGTCCTCATCGTTCACGCCATAGTTGCCAATGTGCGGATACGTCAGGGTGACGATCTGCCGGCAATAGCTGGGGTCGGTGAGAATTTCTTGGTAGCCGGTGAGCGAGGTGTTGAACACCACTTCACCAATGGTCCGGCCGGCGGCGCCGAGCGCGGAACCCTTGAAGACCGTGCCGTCTGCCAGGGCAAGAATCGCGGGGGGAGCGGAAAGCAGATCGGGCAGCACGGGAAACTCCGTTGTTGTGCGCGCGCCCGGCTCTGCTTCAGGGCCCTGGACCGCCGCCGGCACGCGCCGTGGACGGCTGGCGCGCGGGTGCGACCGGGTCTCCTGTGAGGGAGTCGATCCGTGTGGGATCCGATGCGATCGGGGGTGAAGTGTGCGGGACGCGGTAGGTTGCGGGTAAACCTGCTGAGTATAACCCGTCGGGGTATCTACGGAGAAGATTTGCGCAAACCGCTGGTGTTGGCGGGACCTGGACTGCCACCCTCGAGCGCTTGGCCGCCAAGGCATGAGGCCTCTGCGTCAAGCGCAGAAACCTCACGCCTTGCCGTCCCCGATCCACCGAGGCCCCCGCGACGCAGGACTGCGGGAATGAAGTGGACTGGAGTCGATCGATGGCGCGGTCGGAAGTACGAATTCCGGTTCGCGCCGGGGGCTTCAGCCGAGGGCGGCGATGCCTGCCTTCGCGACTTGCGCATCCTCGTTGGACTTCACGCCGCTGACGCCGACGGCGCCCACGCAGAAGCCCTCGACCATCACCGGCACGCCGCCCTCGAGCAGGCCTTCCAGCGGCACGCTGAGGAAGGCGTTGCGGCCGTTGTTGACGATGTCCTCGTAGACCTTCGATTCGCGACGACCCAGCGCCGCCGTCTTGGCCTTGGCCGGCGCGATCACCGCCGAGGTCGCGGCGGCATTGTCCAGGCGCTGCAGCCACAGCAGGTGACCGCCGTCATCGACGATCGCGATCGTCACCGGCCAGTTGTTCTTGAGGGCTTCGGCCTCGGCCGCGGCGGCGATGCGCTTGACATCGTCCAGGGTCAGGAAGGGCTTCTGTTTCATCTGCGGCCTCGTGGCGGTGATTGAAGGAAAGACGATCACTTTAACGAAGGCTTAAGGGCCTTGCCTACAATCGACGCCAACTCTCACTTCATGGGGCGCACGCACATGAACGACCGCATCATCGACCTGAACCCGGGCGGCTACGGCTCCTCGCTGTCCGCCGACCGCCAGCGCGTCCTGCGCAACACCTACGCACTGCTCGCGCTCTCCCTGATCCCCACCGTCCTGGGCGCCTGGATCGGCGTGGCCACCGGCTTCCTGGCCGCGATGGGCCCCGGCGCCAGCATGATCCTGTTCTTCGTCGGCGCCTTCGGCCTGATGTTCCTGGTGGAGAAGACCAAGCATTCCGCCGTCGGCGTCGCCGCGCTGCTGGGCTTCACCTTCTTCATGGGCCTGATGCTGTCGCGCCTGCTCGCGGCCATCCTCGGCTTCAAGAACGGCGGCACGCTGATCATGACCGCCTTCGGCGGCACCGCCGCGATCTTCTTCGCGATGGCGTCGCTGGCCACCGTCGTCAAGCGCGACCTGTCCGGCCTGCAGAAGTTCCTGTTCGTCGGCGCCGTGATCGCGATGATCGCCGGCATCGCCAACGTGTTCCTGCAATCGACCGGCGTGCACCTGGCGCTGCTGGTGGCCGTGCTGGGCATCTTCTCGGCCTTCATGCTGGTGGACGTCAAGCGCGTCGTCGACGGCGGCGAGACCAACTACATCAGCGCCACGCTGAACATCTACCTGGACCTGTACAACGTGTTCACCGCGCTGCTGCAGCTGCTGGGCATCTTCGGCGGCGACCGCGACTGACCGGTCATCCTCCCAACGAAAAACGCCTCGGAGTTCCGAGCGTTTTTTCTTGTCCGGGACGCGGGACCCGTGCGGGATCAGTGCGGCGTCCGGCCCTGGGCCTTGTCCAGCTCCGGATGGGCGCTGGGGGCGGCGCCACCGCCGTCGCCAGCGCTTTCGCCAGCGCCCTCCCCGGACGCCTCGGGACGATGCACGACCACCGGCTTGATGGCGCCGCTGCCGATGAAGCGCGCGTATTCGCTGCGCGGCACGACGGCGCTCAGCCGGGCATCGCCGTCGTCCCAGCCGATGGTCACGTCGATCTCATTGATCTCCACGGCCACCGGTCCCGGACGGATCGTCACGAGCGGACCGTCGCCAGTGCGGTAGGTGACCTCCCCACAGACGAAGGCCTGCTGGCTCAGCGGATGCTCGTTGAGCGATTGGCGCTCGGAGGACGCGTCGCCCATGGAGGCGTCGGCGGGATGTTCGGGGGGCAGCGGGGGTCGGGCGCTCATGGCAGGTCCTCCTGGGAATCGTCCCGCCCCAGTTCATCTAGCCACTGCCACATGCGCAGCGCCAAGGCGGTGGCGGTGCAGGTGGACAGCGTCATCAGCATCAGCATGTTGTCGTCCATGATGGGCCTCGAACCGGAGCGGAATCAGGTTGCGATGGACGCATCCTCGCCGCGGCGGCGGCCGGGACGAAGCAGCGGGCACCGCGAGGCGCTGTAGGTGCTGTCCCACAGCGGGCGCGACGCGCCGGAGCGCGTCCCCACCGCCAGGGAGCAAGGCGCTCGCCAGCCCCTTTTGCAAAGCTGGGTGAAGTCCGGGGCGGCCACCGCGCACACCGTCAACGTCGAGGAAACGCCTTCCGTTGAGCCCACACGCTGTAGGACGACATCCGACATGGCCCACCGTCCGGCACCGACATCGCGCACCGAGTTGCGCTTATGGGAAGGACCATGGCCAACGCCGATAGTGAAAGCAAAGGAACTCACCAGGAGAACGACATGAGCCTCCTCCAGATTGCCGCCGACGCCGCCCCGCAATTCGAAGTGCGCTTCGAATCGATCTTCGACGCCGGCCGCGCGATGTCCTTCCCATGCGATCCCCAAGGGCATGTCGACCTCGACAGCCTCCCGGCTCGCGCCCGCAACAACTACTTGTTCGCCCGCGCGATGGTCGGCAAGGATTACCTTCCGCCCGCGGTGCGCGGTCGCACCAACCACTGATCCGTTCCCCAGCACCCGACGCCGCCGCGGCACCGGGTCCGGCAATTGCCAAGTCCCATCGTCACCTACTCGCTTCTGAAAGGAGTTCGTATGAATTGGGATCGCATCGAAGGCAACTGGACCCAGCTCAAGGGCAAGGTCCGTGAGCAATGGGGCAAGCTGACCGACGACGACATCGACGTGATCGCCGGCAAGCGCGATCAGCTGTCCGGCAAGATCCAGGAGCGCTACGGCATCGCCAAGGACGAGGCCGACAAGCAGCTCGACGACTGGCAGACCCGCGCCGATGACCGCTGGCTGAGCTGATTCCGCTCCGGGTCCTTGACTGCGCCGGCACGGTCCGGCGGAACGCCCGGGGCACCCGCCCCGGGCGTTTGATGATTGACTGCTTCCTCCCTGTTGCCGCGCTGCACCTCCAGGTCGGCGCGGCTTTTTTGCGCCAGCGCGCTCTGCAGCGAGCGCGGCGGAGCGCGCTCAGCGTGTGACGGCCGGGGTGGCTTCCTCGAACCGGTCGACGGTGCGCAGCGGCTTGAACAGGGCCGCCCAGCCAGCGACAACTCCCAGCGTGCAGACCGCGCCCGTCACCGCCGCGGGTACCGCGCCCAGCGCCGCGGCGGCGCTGCCGGCGCGGAACTCTCCCAGCTCGTTCGACGAGCCAATGAACAGCATGTTCACCGCGTTCACGCGGCCGCGCATCTCGTCGGGCGTCGAGAACTGCACCAGCGCGCCGCGGATATAGACGCTGACCATGTCCGCCGCGCCAGCGATCGCCAGCGCGCCGAAGGACAGCCAGAAGGTCGTCGACAACGAGAACACCAGGTTCGCCAGCCCGAACACGGCCACCGCCGCGAACATCGCCTTGCCGACATGGCGGTTGAACGGCCGCAGGCTGAGGTAGAAGCCCGCCGTGACCTCGCCGACAGCCATCGCGCTGCGCAGCGCGCCCAGGCCTTCCGGCCCGGCGTGGAGCACCTCGTGCGCATAGATCGGCAGCAGCGCCACCACGCCGCCCAGCAGCACCGCGAACAGGTCCAGCGAGATCGTCCCGAGGATGATCGGTCGCGACCGGATGAAGTGGATGCCGGCGCCGAAACGCTGCCAGATCGTGCCGCCGGCCGGCGACGGCGGTGCGGCGAAGCGCACCGGCACCGCGCCGACCAGCAGCGCGGTGCCCAGGGCGAAGCAGACCAGGCAGACCAGGTAGGTCAGCCCTGCCCCGCCGAAGCCGTACAGCAGGCCGCCGAGGAACGGGCCGCCGATGCTCGCGACGCGCAACAGCATGCTGTTGGCGGCGATGGCCTGGGCCAACTGCTCACGCGGCACGATCTGCGGCAACAGGCTCTGCAAGGCCGGGCCGGAGAAGGCCCGCGCGCAGCCGAACACCACCAGGACGGCGTAGATGCCGGTCACGCCGGCATGGCCGTGCCCGGCCAGCCACCACAGCGCCAGGCTGCAGGACGCGCTGACGCCCCAGCTGAGGGCCAGGATCGGCTTGCGGCTGAAGCGGTCGATCAGGTCGCCGGCCGGCAGCAGCAAGAGCAGCATCGGGATGAACTGCGCCAGGCCGACATAGGCCAGCGCCAGCGGCTGGCGCGTGAGGTCGTACACCTGCCAGGCCACGACCACCGCCTGGATCTGGCCGGCGAACACGGCGGCCAGGCGGCACACCAGGAAGGCGGTGAATCCCGGATGCCGGAACACGCTGACGCGCGGGGCTGGCGAAGCGTCGGACGGGGAGGCGGGATCGGGGGTGGAAGCAGGTGGAGCAGTCACGGCGGCGGTGTGTTCGGGGCCTTCTTGGTCGGGCGCCGGCCAGTTTAGCCAGCCGGTCCACCCGCCTGGGCGCAGGGCGATGTCACACGTGCGCGGGCTGTTTCGTCTTGTCGTTACCAACCCTCTTTTCACCCCGGAGCCCACGATGAGCCAACGCTTCAACTACATGCAACAGTCCGCCCCCGCCTTCAAGAAGCTGGTCGAGCTGTCCATGGGCCTCAAGGAAAGCGGCCTGGAAACCGGCCTGCAATACCTGGTCGAGATCCGCGCCTCGCAGCTCAACGGCTGCGCCTTCTGCCTCGACATGCATGTCAAGCAGGCGGTGATGGGCGGCGAACGCGCCCTACGCCTGCACCACGTCGCCATCTGGCACGAGTCGCCGCTGTTCTCCGCCCGCGAACGCGCCGCGCTGCGCTGGACCGAGGTTCTCACCCGCATGCCCGAGGGCGGCATCGCCGATGCCGTCTACGCCGAAGTGCGCGAGCAGTTCAGCGAGAAGGAACTGTCGGACTTGACCTGGGTGGTGGCGTCGATCAATGCCTGGAACCGCTTGAATGTCGCGGTCGGCAGCGTGCCCGGCACGCAGGACAAGGCCTTCGGACTGGACAAGGCCGGCCTGGCCTGAGCCGCGCCGGCAAGATCCGCGTCGGCAAAAGAAAACGGCGCCCTTCGGGGCGCCGTTGCAACAGGTGTCGACAGGGGGATCCGGGCGATGTTCGAGTTGTTGGCCCGGATCCGCCGGTTCAACGACAGCGCGGTCCGGACCTGGCCGGCTCGCGCCCCCACCGGGGTTGTCGGGTTGAGCGGGATCAGCGCTGGATCAACGCTGGATCAGCGCTGGCTGTAGCGGGCCTTGGCCGAGTTCACACACACGTCCTTGGCGTCGCCGGACAGGGTGTTGCACTTCTCGGAAGCCAGCTTGTAGTCGGCCTTGACGCGGGTTTGCTCGGCGTCGTCGACGGCCTCCGCCACCTTCTTGTTCATCTTGAGTTCGGCCTTCGCCTTCTCGTAGGCGGTCTTGGCCTCGCGCTGGCAGACATCCTTGGCCTCGCCCGAGCGATCGTCGCAGCGCTCCTTGGCCACCTCGTACCGGGCCTCGTAGCGGGTCTCGATCAGCTTGGCCTCGTCCTTGGCGTTGCCGCTGTAGTTGTATTCCAGCTGGGCCAGCGCCACGTCCTCGCGACCCTTGGCCTCCTTGACGCAGATGTCCTTGGCATTGCCGGACAGCTTGTCGCAGGCATCCTTGTCGACCTTGTAGGTCTTCTTGATGTCGTCCTTCGCGCCGTCGTAGACCGACTTGGAGAAGTTGGCGGCTTGCGCCATGCCGGCGCACAGGCTCAGGGCGGCGGCGATCAGGGCGGCGGTAGCGGGCTTGTTCATGGCGATCCTTTCTTTGTTGTGGAGGGCAGCGTTCAGTCAGCAGTTCGAGCGATGACGGGGATCGTCACTTTCGCAACAGGCTCATCACGAAGGTCGCGACGGCCATGATCACGAACACGAAGAACAGGATCTTCGCGATGCCGGCGGCACCGGCGGCGATACCGCCAAAACCGAACAACGCGGCAATCAGGGCAATGACGAAGAAGACAACGGCGTAGTGCAGCATCTTGGTTCTCCTGCGCGGCACCGTGCCGCGATGGAATGACTGTAGGGACTGGCCCGGCCGCCGCGGGCAGTCCCGCACCGCAACCCCGCGTCGGAGCGTCAACCGCCGCGCTGTAGGAGAGGACCTACCGCGCCGGACTGCGCGGAATCGCGTCCCCGGCGCCCGCTCGAAAACGGCAGCGCCAATGCAAAAAAGCCGGCTGACGCCGGCTTGCAAAGAGAAGGAAATGCGGTGGTGCGATGCGGCCGTTACCAGACCTTCTGGAAGGTCACGCCCACGCGGCCGCCACGCGGCCGGAAGGTCAACGAGGACTGCCCGCTGAGCTCCATGCGGAAACCCTTGCGCAGGTCCGCGTAGGGCTTGCGGGTGTTGAAGACCATGCCCACCCGCACCTGGCGCTGATCCCGGTTGTTGATGCCGGGGACGGTGAACTCATCGATCTGCGCGCGTTGCGCGTCGACGAGCGGCGTCTGCACGTAGGCATGCGAGCGCGGCCCGGTCGGCAGCGCCAGACCGACCAGCACGCCGGCGTCGCCGGCCGCGCCCGGCCTGGCGTTCTGATACGGCGTCGAATACAGGCCTCCGCCGATCGCGGCGCCGCGCTGCTCGACCCCCACGCCCAGCCGCAGCCCGCTGCCGGACCAGGGACGCGCCCACAGCATCGTCTGCGTGGCCTGCGGCGCGCGGCCGTACCAGGCGGCGGCGCCGGCGGGCTGGTTGGCGGTCGCCAGCGGCTCGGCGGCGTGCTGCGTCACGGTATAGCGGCTGCTCGCCGCGGCACTCCGGCTGGTCGCCGCCTGTCGCGACCGCTCGGACAGGCTTCGGCCGGTCAGCTCGACATGGTCATCCAGCGAGGTCGGCGACAGCTCGCTGGCGGGTCCGGCCTGGGCGAAGCTCAGGGCGGCCGGGGCCAGCACGGCCATCAGCAGCAGGCGGGGGCAGCAGGCATTCATGACTCAACTCCCGTACTTGATGACAACTTAGGACGCGGGTTGCGACAGGAAAATCTCGATCCGACGATTGGCGGCCCTTCCGGCCTCGGTGGCATTGCTGGCCACGGGCTGGCGTCCGCCGCGCCCCTCCACCAGCAAGCGGCCGCGCCGCACGCCGTGGTGCACCAGGTATTCGCGCACGGTCTCGGCCCGATCCAGCGACAGCGGCCCGTTCACCGCATCGCCGGCCGAGCTGTCGGTGTGCCCGACGATGGTGATGCGGACCTGCTCGTCCAGGTCGCGGCTGGCTTCATCCAGCGCGGGGCGCATAGTCGGCTTGAGCTCGGAACGACCCAGGTCGAAGGCCGCGTCAGTGGGCAGGGTCAGCTTGAGCTGGTTGTCCGCGGTGCGGACCACGCCGATGCCGGTGCCTCCGCTGGCTTGCACGACCGCCAGGCGGCGCTCCTCCATGCGGGGGGACCACAGATTCCCGCCGATGACGGAGCCGGCGGGAAGCGCCGGCGTGACGGTGGTCGACGGTGCAGTCGAGGGGGCACCCGAGTGCCCCCCCATCGAAGCGCAGCCGCCCAGCGCCATCAGGGCCAGCGCCAGGACCGGCAGGCTGGCCGCCGCAAGCCACCGCCAGCGCGGTCCGGCGAGGACGCCTGGGGCGGCTTCGGCGACGTGACGGGAGAGGACTCGGGGGCGGCGCATGACAGTCTCCAGGCGGGCTGTGGGCTCGGTCACACGATAGAGGGACCTCGGTTGAGCGTCATGCTAGGGAGATCGCGGGGGGCCGGGTGTAGTCGGCTGGCGGAAGCGCGGGTCAGACAGCACCGACAAGCGCCGCGCCGATTCGTTCCGGACCCTTGCCCCGGCAGCGAATCTCAGGCGCTCAGTTCGGTGCCGATGGACGGCTGGTCGTCCAGCGGGAGCAGATCGGCTTCGGACAACTCGGCCGCATCGACTTCCTCGTCGTAGGCGGCCTGGTCGCCGGCGTCGCGGTGCGCGATCAGCGGCTTGTCCAGCGGGCGGTAGATGCGGCTGCGCAGGCGGGCCAGGCGTTCGGAACCGGCCACTTCCAGGGCGACGCGCTCGGGATCCAGCAGCATCGCGAACGGGTTGGCGGCGAAGTCTTGGGTCGTGGTCAGCATCTCGGTCTCCGGCGCCGACACCGTGTCGGCATGGGATGAACTGTAGAGACCGACCCGGGCCGCCAACAGTGGGCGGGCCGCCAAACCGCGTGTCAGACGGATTCCTAGGGGAATGCCAGCAGCTGCCTCACCGCGCCGTGCGGCGTGTGACGGATGCCTCGGAAAGGCGCGGGAAAGCGTCGCGCCGGGGGACGCCGCCTACGGTGCCGGCGTGGCGGCGGCCTTAGCACGCGCCCGGGCGAGCTGGTCCAGCTTGTCGGCCATCTCGTCCTGCCCGGCGCGGCGGGCGAAGTCGGCCGCGCTCAGCTGATGGTCGTTGCGCAGCGTGACGTCGGCGCCGGCGGCGATCAGGATCTCGGCGCCGCTCAGCCCGCCGTAGCCGGCCGCCATCATCAGCGGCGTCGTTCCATTGGGCGACCGCGCGTCGATGTCCGCGCCCTGCCCGACCAGCCAGCGCACCAGGTGCTCGTTCGGGCCGGCGGCCGCGTAATGCAGCGCGGACCACCCCGGTTCGTTGACCAGCGCGCCGCGCTTGACCAACTCGCGCGCGATGTCCAGGTTGCCCTTGATCGCGGCCAGCATCAGCGGCGTCTCGCCGGCCTGGTTGATGGCGTTGACGTCGGTGCCGGGGCTCTTGAGCAGCGCCTCGACCGCCTTGCCGGACTCCTCCCGGATCGCCACGTGCAGCGCCGTGTTGCGCTGCGCGTCGCGGACGTTGGGATCGGTGCCCGCCAGCAGCAGCTTCATGACGGTGGCGGCGTGGTCGTTCCGCGCGGCG
>NZ_VOSR01000399.1:0-6525 GCF_007997345.1 Mitsuaria sp. TWR114 | reverse complement strand
GCGCGTGCAGAGCGCCGCGGAGGCGCAGCTGGCGCTGGACCGCCTCGTCCAGGTGGTGCGCCGGCCGATCGACGCATCGCCAGATCACGCCTCGGCCGACGCCGCTTCGGTGACCGAGGAAATGCCGACCTCGGCCATGGGCTTGGACAGGGACAGGGACGAGGACGGGGACGCCCGCGACGACGACATCTTCGGCAGCGCGGCGGGCACGCCCGGCGACGTGCTGCGGCTGAGCGCGAGCGTCGGCGCGACGCTGTACCCGCAGGATGGCGGCGAAGCCGAGACCCTGATGCGCCATGCCGCCCATGCGCTGTACCGCGTCAAGCGCAGCGGCCGCGACGGCGTGCAGTTCTTCGACGTCGAGAAGCGCCGCAGCCGCGAGGCGCAGGCCCAGGCCGCGCTGCGCGTGCAGCAGGCGCTGGAGGCCGGCGAGCTGTGCCTCCACTACCAGCCCAAGCTGGACCTCGTCACCGGCGAACTGCTGGGCGCCGAGGCGCTGCTGCGCTGGCGCCACCCGCAGCGCGGGCTGCTGGCGCCGGCGGCCTTCCTGCCGTCGGTGGAGCGCAGCGGCATGGCCGCCGCGCTCGGGCACTGGGTGCTGGAACAGGCGCTCGCGCAATGCGGGCGCTGGCAGGCCGAAGGCCTCGAGCTCACGCTCAGCGTCAACATCAGCCCGCGTCATCTGGCGGCGCCGGATTTCCCGGCGCGGCTGGCCGCCCTGCTGGCCCGCCATCCGGAAGTCCCGCCGCAGCGGCTGGTGCTGGAGCTGCTCGAGTCCAGCGCGCTTGACGACGTCGTGCTGGCGCGCCGCCTGCTCACCGACTGCAAGCGCCTGGGCCTGTGGCTGGCGATGGACGACTTCGGCACCGGCTACGCGACGCTGTCGGTGCTCAAGCAGTTGCCGCTGGACCAGCTGAAGATCGACCGCTCCTTCGTCCAGACCATGCTGGTCGACCCGCAAGACCGGGCGCTGGTGCAGGGCGTGATCGCGCTGGCCGGGCAGTTCGGCTGCGAACTCGTGGCCGAGGGCGTCGAATCGGCGGCGCATGCGCGGGCGCTGGTCGAGATGGGCTGCCGCGTCGGCCAGGGCAGCGGCCTGTGCGAGCCGCTGCCGCCGCAGGCGCTGCTGGACTGGGCGCGGCAGCGCGGCGCCGTCGCCCGCGGCCGCGAAAAGCCGCCGCAGGCCATCACTTAAACTTCTGCGGTGATCCCGCCCGGCTTTATTCAGGACCTCCTGGCCCGCGTCGACATCGTCGACATCGTGGGCCGCCATGTCGACCTCAAGAAGGCCGGCATCAACCACAAGGGCCTGTGCCCGTTCCACGGCGAGAAGACCCCGAGCTTCACCGTCAGCCCCTCGCGCCAGACCTTCCACTGCTTCGGCTGCGGCCAGCACGGCAACGCCGTCGGTTTCCTGATGGAGCACCTGGGCATCGGCTTCATCGACGCGGTCAGGGACCTGGCCCAGCAGGCCGGCATGCAGGTGCCCGAGGACGACCGCAGCCCCCAGCAGCGCGAGCAGGAAAAGGCGCAGAAGCAGCGCCAGGCCACGCTCACCGAGATCCTGGCCAAGGCCGGCCAGCACTACCGCCAGCAGCTCAAGGGCAACCCGCGCGCGATCGAATACCTCAAGGGCCGCGGCCTCACCGGCCAGATCGCGCTGCAGTTCGGCCTGGGCTACGCGCCCGATGGATGGCGCTCGCTGGCCAGCGCCTTCCCGTCCTACGACGACCCGCTGCTGGTCGAGACCGGCCTGGTCATCCTGCAGGACGACCCCGGCAAGAGCGAGGCCGAGCAGCGCCGCTACGACCGCTTCCGCGACCGGGTGATGTTCCCCATCCGCAACGTGCTGGGCGAGGTCATCGGCTTCGGCGGGCGCGTGCTCGACAAGGGCGAGCCCAAGTACCTGAATTCCCCGGAGACGCCGGTCTTCCACAAGGGCAAGGAGCTGTACGGCCTCTACGAGGCCCGGCCCGCGATGCGCCGGCGCGGCTATGCGCTGGTGGTCGAGGGCTACATGGACGTCGTGGCGCTGGCGCAGCACGGCTTCGGCAACGCGGTGGCGACGCTGGGCACGGCCTGCACGCAGGACCATGTGCAGAAGCTGTTCCGCTTCACCGAGTCGGTGGTGTTCAGCTTCGACGGCGACGCCGCCGGCCGACGCGCCGCGGGTCGGGCGCTCGAGGCCGCCCTGCCCCACGCCAACGAGACGCGGACGATCAAGTTCCTCTTCCTGCCGACCGAACACGACCCCGATTCGTATGTCCGGGAGCTGGGAGCCGACGCCTTCGAGCGCTGCGTCGAGGGCGCCGTGCCGCTGTCGCGCCAGCTGATGGAGACCGCCGCCGACGGCTGCGACCTCGGCACGCCCGAGGGCCGCGCGAGGATGCTCAGCGTCGCCAAGCCGCTGTGGGCAGCGCTGCCCGATGGGCTGCTCAAGCGCCAGCTGCTGGGCGAGCTGGCACGGCGCGCACAGCTGCCGGACGCGGAACTGCAGGCGCTGTGGGCCAACGCGCTGCCGCCGGCCGCGCCGGGCACTCGCCCGCGCGCGGAGCGTCCCGCCGCGGCGCCCGCGCCGAGACCGGCCGCGCGCGCGGCCGCTCCGTCGACGGACGGCGTCCACGACGACCCCTACTTCGACATCCCCGCCTCGGCCTACGGCGACGAGGGCTCGCATGGACCGGACGAGGTCCACATCCCGCACGATGTCGACGCGGGCGTCGCGTCCGGCGGACCGCCGCCGGGCCAGCCCCAGCGCAAGTGGGAACCCAAGGGCGACTTCAAGGGCAAGGGCGGCAAAGGCAAGTGGAGCGGCAAGGGCGAGTGGCGCAAGCGCGACCAGGACCCGACCATCGGCATGCCGCTGGAGCTGCCGCCGGCGCCGATGAACCTCGCGGTCCGGATGCTGCTGCTGCACGGCGAGCTCTGGCACCAGATCGGCGAACAGGACCTGCAGCTGCTGCATGAACTGCCCGGCGAACATGGGCAGCTGATCGCCTGGCTCGAGCGCTTCCTGGTCGACAACGGCCCGACGCCCTGGGCGGTGCTGCAGGTCGCGCTGCAGGAAGCGGACCTGATGGACCTCGCCCAGCGCGTCAGCGGCGGCCCGCTGACCGCCCCGCCCGGCGACGAGCACCTCGAGGCGGAATTCCGCGAAACCCTGCGCAAGCTGTGGATCGGCAAGCTGCAGGCGGACGCCGACCGGATCGCCCGCAGTCCGCAGCCGGACATGGCGCGCTTCCAGTCGCTGCAGCGGCAGATCCGCGACCTGAAGGCGGTTTGAGGGCGTTCTATGGGCGTTCTATGGGCGTTCCATGGGCGCTCTTCGGGGCGGTTGCATCCGCCTTTTTGACCAAACAACCGATTTCGCAGATAATCAAGGGTTTTCGCGCGTCAAGAGTGACCGCAGCGCCAACCGGTCCCCGGCCCCCCAGCTGACCCTGGGTTCATATTCAAAGTGGCCAACCTTTACCGCCTGGGCTGCAACTTCAACGGTTCACGCTAGCCTTCACGCGCCAAGCCTTGAATGGCGGTCGGGTCGTCCCGACCTGTCGTCCAGGGCACGAGTTCGAGCCGCCTGGGCTCGTCGCGCCGCATAGCCCGCAAGTGCCGGGAGTTTGTGGGCGCCGGCGACGCAGGTGGCCGTTTGCATTGCCTGCATCACCGCGAATTTCCCCGCATTCACCTACTGGCCCCGAGCCACCGAGGAACTGCATGACCGCCAAAAAGACCGCGTCCAAGGCCGCCGCCGCAGAAACCGAAGAAGTCAAGAAGCCGGCCGCGAAGGCCGCCGCCAAGACCACCAAGACCGCCACCGCTTCGGCCGATGACAAGCCCAAGCGCGGCCGCAAGCCCAAGGCCGAGACCGAGTCGAAGAAACCCGCCGGCAAGGCCAAGGTCGAGGAAGAGGACGAGGACTTCGGCGACGCGGACGCCGACGGCGAGGTCGAGGGCGACGGCGAGGCCGACGCGGAAGTCGAGGCCGCCGAGGTCGAGGAGCTGGGCGAGGACAAGCCCAAGGCCAAGCCGCTGCGCATGAAGGTCAGCCGCGCCAAGGAGCGCGCGCTCATGCGCGAGTTCGGCCTGGACGAGACCGCGCTCACCGAAGAGGAAGTCGCCAAGCGCCGCCAGGAGCTCAAGACCCTCATCAAGATGGGCAAGACGCGGGGTTTCCTGACGCATCAGGAAATCAACGACCACCTGCCCGAGAAGCTGATCAACGAGGAAATCCTCGAGGCGATCGTGTCGATGCTCAACGACATGGGCATCGCCGTGTACGAGCAGGCGCCCGACGCCGCCACGCTGCTGATCCAGGGCTCGACCTCCCCGACGGCCACCGAGGAGGAAGCGGAAGAAGCCGCGGAAGCCGCGCTGTCGACCGTCGACTCCGAATTCGGCCGCACGACCGACCCGGTGCGCATGTACATGCGCGAGATGGGCACCGTCGAGCTGCTGACCCGCGAGGGCGAGATCGAGATCGCCAAGCGCATCGAAGGCGGCCTGCAGGCATGATGCTGGCGATCAGCGCATCCCCGACGACCATCGCCGAGATCCTGGCCATGGCGGCCAAGATCCGCGCCGGCGAGATGCAGATCTCGGAAGCCGTGGACGGCTTCGTCTCCGATGACGAGGCGGACGACTACGTCGCCGAGGAAGACTTCGACGAGTTCGACGAAGAGGACGACGACGACGGCGCCGGCGGCTCCAAGGCCCTGACCAAGAAGCTGGAAGAGCTGAAGAACGCGGCGCTGGTGAAGCTGGACTCGCTCGCGTCCAACTTCGACAAGATGCGCAAGGCCTTCGAGAAGGACGGCTACAAGTCGGCCAACTACAACAAGGCCCAGGCGGCCATCAGCGCCGAGCTGATGACGATCCGCTTCACCGTCAAGACCATCGAGAAGCTGTGCGACATCCTGCGCTCGCAGGTCGACGACGTGCGCCGCTTCGAGCGCGAGATCCGCAAGATCGTCGTGGACAAGTGCGGCATGCCGCAGGACCACTTCATCAAGACCTTCCCGCCCAACGTGCTGAACCTGCAGTGGGCCGAGAAGGAAGTGGCCTCGGGCAAGCCGTACGCGAACATCATGTCGCGCAACCTGCCGGCCATCCAGGAGTTGCAGCAGAAGCTGATCGACATCCAGGGCAAGGCGGTGGTGCCGCTGGATGATCTCAAGGGCATCAACAAGCGGATGAACGAGGGCGAGAAGGCCTCGCGCGACGCGAAGAAGGAAATGATCGAGGCCAACCTGCGCCTGGTCATCTCGATCGCCAAGAAGTACACCAACCGCGGGCTGCAATTCCTGGACCTGATCCAGGAAGGCAACATCGGCCTGATGAAGGCGGTGGACAAATTCGAATATCGCCGCGGCTACAAGTTCTCGACCTACGCGACGTGGTGGATCCGTCAGGCCATCACCCGCTCGATCGCGGACCAGGCCCGCACCATCCGCATCCCGGTTCACATGATCGAGACGATCAACAAGATGAACCGCATCTCGCGTCAGCATCTGCAGGAGTTCGGCTTCGAGCCGGATGCGCCGACGCTGGCCGAGAAGATGGAGATGCCGGAGGACAAGATCCGCAAGATCATGAAGATCGCCAAGGAGCCGATCTCCATGGAAACGCCGATCGGGGACGACGACGACAGCCACCTGGGCGACTTCATCGAGGACACCAACAACACCGCGCCGATCGAAGCCGCCATGCAGGCCGGCCTGCGCGAGGTGGTGAAGGACATCCTCGACAGCCTGACCCCGCGCGAAGCGAAGGTGCTGCGCATGCGCTTCGGCATCGAGATGAGCACGGACCACACGCTGGAGGAAGTCGGCAAGCAGTTCGACGTCACCCGCGAGCGCATCCGCCAGATCGAAGCCAAGGCGATCCGCAAGCTCAAGCATCCGTCGCGCAGCGACAAGCTGCGCACCTACCTGGACAACCTGTAAATCCCCCGCCCCTTCGGCGGCCAGACGGCTGCCGAACTCGGGCACCGGGTTTGCCTCATCGACCGGCCACCGTCTTCGGACGCTGGCCGGTTTTTTCATGGCCGGGCGCTGTCGCCCCGGGCGTGCTCCGGCATTCGCCCGCCCGTCGGGGGAGAGGTGTCGCACCCGGGCCGACAGGCCCCCGAGGCGAGGGCTAATCACCACGCGGCGCCGAGGGTGGCGCGGCTACACTGAGACTTCCTTCACACCTCAGCTCCAACAAGGCCGATGACCCAGATCCGCGAGCGCTCCGTCCTGTTTGCCGACCTGCGCGGCAGCACGGCGCTGTTCGAGACCCTGGGCAACGCGGAGGCCTCGGGGCTGGTGACGCAGACGGTCGCGCTGATCGGCCAGGCGGTCGACGAGAACCGCGGCGACATCATCAAGACCCTGGGCGACGGCCTGATGGCCGCCTTCGACAACCCGCGCGACGGCATCAAGGCCGCGATGCGGATGCAGGAGCTGCTGGTCAAGACTTCGGCCCGCAGCGAGCGGCTGCGCCACACCCACCTGCAGATCGCGCTGGCGCGCGGCGAGGTGGTCG
>NZ_VOSR01000398.1:0-7004 GCF_007997345.1 Mitsuaria sp. TWR114 | reverse complement strand
GCGGCGTGCTCACCGGCAAGATCGAGAAGATCACCGATCCCACCAAGCAGACCGCCAAGTGCGACGAA
Organism: Mitsuaria sp. TWR114; assembly: GCF_007997345.1. Taxonomy (NCBI): domain Bacteria; kingdom Pseudomonadati; phylum Pseudomonadota; class Betaproteobacteria; order Burkholderiales; family Sphaerotilaceae; genus Roseateles; species Mitsuaria sp. TWR114. Next base: position 6,936 of record NZ_VOSR01000398.1, on the reverse strand, counting down.
TGCGCCGACGAGCGCAAGGGCCAGCCCATCCTGGGCCTGACCATCCTGCGCAACGTCAAGAAGAACGGCAACGACGCCGAGCTCTGGGACGGCGGCGACATCCTCGATCCGGGCAACGGCAAGGTCTATCGCGTCCGCCTGCGTCCGATCGACGGTGGCAAGAAGCTCGAGGTCCGCGGCTTCGTCGGCATGCCGCTGCTGGGCCGCACCCAGACCTGGATCCGCGTCGAGTAAGCGACGCCAGAACCCCATCCCTACATCCCAGTGATGTCCATTGGAGAAACCATGAGTCGATTCCAAGTTCGCAAGGTCGCCGTGCTCGGCGCCGGCGTGATGGGCGCGCAGATCGCCGCCCATCTGGTCAACGTGAAGGTGCCGGTCGTGCTGTTCGACCTGCCTGCCAAGGAAGGCCCGAAGAACGGCATCGTCACCAAGGCCGTCGAGGGCCTGAAGAAGCTCAAGCCGGCGCCGCTGGGCGTGCCCGAGAACGCCGCGCTGATCCAGCAGGCCAACTACGAGGAGCACCTGGAGCTGCTCAAGGACTGCGACCTGATCATCGAGGCCATCGCCGAGCGCATGGACTGGAAGCTGGATCTCTACACGAAGATCGCTCCGTTCGTCGCGCCGCATGCGATCGTCGCGTCCAACACCTCGGGCCTGTCGATCACCAAGCTGTCGGAAGTCCTGCCGGAATCGATCAAGCCGCGCTTCTGCGGCATCCACTTCTTCAACCCGCCCCGGTACATGTACCTGGTCGAGCTGATCAACACGCCGACCACCAATCCTGAAGTCATCGACCAGCTCGAGAGCTTCGTGACCTCGGCCGTGGGCAAGGGCGTCGTGCGCGCCAACGACACGCCCAACTTCGTCGCCAATCGCGTCGGCATCGCCGGCATGATGGCCACGATGATCGAGGCCGAGAAGTTCGGCCTGTCCGTGGACGTCGTCGACGACCTGACCGGCAAGAAGCTGGGCCGCGCGTCCTCGGGCACCTTCCGCACCGCGGACGTGGTGGGCCTGGACACGATGGCGCACGTCGTCAAGACGATGCAGGACAACCTGAAGGACGACCCCTTCTATTCGACCTACGCCACGCCCAAGGTGCTGGCGGGCCTGATCGAGAAGGGCGCGCTGGGCCAGAAGGCCGGCGCGGGCTTCTACAAGAAGGTCGGCAAGGACATCCAGCGCCTGGACTTCGCCACTGGCGAGTACGTCGCCGGCGGCGGCAAGGCCGACGAGATCGTCGCCCGCATGCTGAAGAAGCAGCCGGCCGACCGCATCAAGCTGCTGAAGGAATCGAGCAACCCGCAGGCGCAGTTCCTGTGGTCCATCCTGCGCGATTCGTTCCAGTACGTGGCCGTGCACCTGGACACCGTCGCCGACACCGCGCGCGAGATCGACTTCGCCATGCGCTGGGGCTTCGGCTCGCAGCAGGGCCCGTTCGAGCTGTGGCAGGCCGCGGGCTGGAAGCAGGTCGCCGAGTGGGTGCAGGCCGACATCGACGCCGGCAAGACGCTGTCGAGCGCGCCGCTGCCCAAGTGGGTCTTCGAGGGCCCGGTCGCCGAGAACGGCGGCGTGCATTCGAAGGACGGCTCGTGGAGCGCCAAGGAAGGCAAGTTCAAGCCGCGCGCCAAGCTGCCGGTCTATGAGCGCCAGGCCTTCCCCGAATCGCTGGTCGGCGAGGGCGCGGTCGAGCCGCTGAAGGCGGGCACCGAGGAGTTCAAGAACGACGAGGTCCGCGTCTGGTCGCTGGACGGCGAAGTGCTGATCGCCTCGATCAACTGCAAGCTGCACCTGATCAGCCCGACGGTCACCGAGGGCCTGCTCAAGGCGGTCGAGATCGCCGAGGCCAAGTACAAGGGCCTGGTCATCTGGTCGCCGGACGACGTGTTCTCCGCCGGCGCCAACCTGGAAGCGCTGATGCCGGTCTTCATGGCCAAGGGCGCCAAGGGCATCGCGCCGGAAGAGAAGAAGCTGCAGGACATGATGCTGCGCGTGCGCTACGCCAACGTGCCGGTCGTGGCCGCGATGCGCGGCCTGGCGCTGGGCGGCGGCTGCGAGCTGGCGGTGCACTGCGCCCGCCGCGTCGCGCACATGGAGTCGTATGTCGGCCTGGTGGAAGTGGGCGTCGGCCTGATCCCGGGCGGCGGTGGCCTGACCTACATCGCGCGCCGCGCGGCGGAGATGGCCTCGGCCGGCAACGCCAACGCGGACATCTTCGCCTTCCTGAAGGATGGCTTCACCAACGCCGCGATGGCCAAGGTGGCGACCTCCGCGCTGGAAGCGCAGAAGCTGGGCTACCTGCTGGACAGCGACGTGATCGTCCCCAACAAGGACGAGCTGCTGTTCGTCGCCACGGCGCAGGCCAAGGCGATGGCGGACTCCGGTTACCGCGCGCCGCTGAAGGCCAAGTTCCCGATCGCGGGCCGTTCCGGCATCGCCACCGTGAAGTCCTCGCTGGCCAACATGCGTGACGGCGGCTTCATCAGCGCGCACGACTTCCACCTGGCCTCGCTGATCGCGGACGTGGTCTGCGGCGGTGAAGTCGAAGCCGGCTCGCTGGTGACCGAGGAATACCTGATGTCGCTGGAGCGCAAGCACTTCTGCTCGCTGCTGGAGCACCCGAAGACGCAGGAGCGAATCATGGGCATGCTGCAGACCGGCAAGCCCGTGCGCAACTGATCCGAGCGGCACACAAGGAATCAATCATGAGCAAGCAAGTTCAAGACGCCTACATCTGCGCCGCCACCCGTCTGCCGATCGGCAAGTCGGGCCGGGGCTACTTCAAGAACACCCGTCCGGACGAGATGCTGTCCCGCGTGATCCAGGCCGCGATGGCCCAGGTCCCGGGCCTGGACCCGTCGGTCATCGAAGACGCGATCATCGGCTGCTCCTTCCCGGAAGGGGAGCAGGGCATGAACATCGCCCGCGTGGCGGCGGTGCTGTCGGGCCTGCCGAACACGGTCGGCGGCGTGACGGTGAACCGCTACTGCGCGTCGGGCATCACCGCGCTGGCGATGGCGGCGGACCGCATCCGCGTCGGCGAGAGCGAAGTGATGATCGCTGGCGGCGTGGAGTCGATGTCGATGGTGCCGATGGGTGGCAACAAGCCCTCGTTCCCGCCGGCGATCTTCGAGCGCGACGAGAACATCGGCCTGGCCTACGGCATGGGCCTGACGGCCGAGAAGGTCGCCGACAAGTGGAAGGTGAGCCGGCAGGCGCAGGACGAGTTCGCGCTCGAATCGCATCGCCGCGCGCTGGCCGCGATCGAAGGGGGCTTCTTCAAGGACGAGATCACCCCATTCGAGATCAAGGACCGCCAGCCCGACCTGAACGGCGATGGCGTGATCGTCAAGTCGCGCACGGTCGACATCGATGAAGGTCCGCGCAAGGACACGTCGATGGAGGGCCTGGCCAAGCTCAAGCCGGTGTTCGCCGCCAAGGGCAGCGTCACGGCGGGCAACAGCTCGCAGACCTCGGACGGCGCGGGCGCGCTGATCGTGGCGTCGGAGGCGGCGGTCAAGCGCTTCGGCCTGACGCCGCTGGCGCGCTTCGTGTCCTTCGCGGTGCGCGGCGTGCCGCCGGAGATCATGGGCATCGGCCCGATCGAGGCGATCCCGGCCGCGCTGAAGCTGGCCGGCATCAAGGCCGAGGACCTGGGCTGGGTCGAGCTGAACGAGGCCTTCGCGGCGCAGTCGCTGGCGGTGCTGAATGACTTGGACGCGAAGGGCATCGTGCTGGACCGCACCAAGGTGAACCCCAACGGCGGCGCGATCGCCCTGGGCCACCCCCTGGGCGCGACCGGCGCGATCCGCGCGGCGTCGGTGATCCACGGCCTGCGCCGCACCGGCGCGAAGTACGGCATGGTCACGATGTGCGTTGGCGCCGGCCAAGGCGCGGCGGGCATCATCGAGCGTCTGTAAAAAGCGCGTCGGCCACCGCAGTCCGCTCGTCCTCGGGCAGCGAGTGCGGGTGGGGCCGGAATGATGCGGGGGGTTCCCGGAGGGACGCCCCCCCGCGTCGTGGAGAGCCCGCGCCTGGCCCCACGCGGTTGGGCATCCTTCGCAGGCGCCCGCCAGCGTCTTCATCGATCGGGAGACCGCGATGATCAGTTTCCGAGCAGATGACGGTTTCGAACTCCAAGGCCACCTCTACGGCGACCCAGCGACTGCCAAGGCGGGCTTGCTGATCGCCCCCGCCATGGGCGTCGAACAGCGCTACTACGCCGCCTTCGCGCGCTGGATGGCGTCGCAGGGCTGGCTGGTGCTGAGTTTCGATTACCGCGGCATGGGCGCCTCGCGTCCCGAGTCGATGAAGCGCTCGCTGCGCGGCCTCGACGCCGACATCCGCACCTGGGCCGAGCATGACGCCGCCGCGGCGCTCTCGCATCTCAACAAGCTGCTGGGCGACGACCGCGAGATCCACTGGCTCGGCCACAGCCTGGGCGGCCAGATCCTGGGCCTGCTTCCCAACCGCTCGCGCGTCTCCCGCGCGGTGACCGTGGGCTGCGGCAGCGGCTACTGGCGCGAGAACTCGATCGGCCTGCGCCGCTACGTCTGGTGGCTCTGGTACGTCATCGTCCCGCTCGCGCTGCCCCTCTTTGGCTACTTCCCCGGCCGCAAGCTGCGCAAGGTCGGCGACCTCCCTCGCGGGGTGATGGCGCAGTGGCGCCGCTGGTGCCTGGACCGCGAATACATGATGGGCGAGGGCGGTGACGCGCTGCGCGCGCAGTACGCCTCGCTGTCGGTGCCGATGCTCTCGCTCGCGTTCACCGACGACGAATTCATGTCCCGCCGCAACACCGAGTCGCTGCACGGCTTCTACGCCGGCGCGCATCCCGAGCTGCGCCGCATCGCGCCCAAGGACATCGGCGAGCGCCGCATCGGCCATTTCGGTTTCTTCCGCGATCGATTCGAGCCAAGCCTGTGGCCGCAGGTGAGCGCCTGGCTGGCATGATCGCGGCCATTCCCAACGGCATCAACGGCCTTACCCAGCAGGAGAGTGCTCCATGAGCATCAAGACCGCCATCGTCAACGGCGTGCAGACCATCGAGATCGCACGCCCCGAGAAGAAGAACGCGCTGACCCGCGCGATGTACCAGGAGATGGCCGACGCGCTGGTCGCGGCCAACGCCGAGAACAGCGTGCGCGCGGTGCTGATCCAGGGCCAGCCGCAGATCTTCACGTCGGGCAACGACATCGAGGACTTCATGGGCAGCCCGCCGCGGGACGAGGACGCGCCGGTGTTCCAGTTCATGCGCGCGATGATCGGCTGTGACAAGCCCATCGTGGCCGCGGTGAACGGCGCGGCGATCGGCATCGGCACGACGCTGCTGCTGCATTGCGACTTCGTCTACGTGGCCGACGACGCGCGCCTGGCGATGCCCTTCGTCAGCCTCGGGCTGGTGCCCGAATTCGGTTCCAGCCTGCTCGTGCCCAAGCTGATGGGCCCGCGCCGCGCGGCCGAGAAGATCCTGCTGGGTGACCCGTTCACCGGCGAGCAGGCGGTGGAATGCGGCATCGCGAACGCGGTGCTGCCGGCCGGCGAAGTGGTCGGGCAGGCGCGCCGCGTGGCCGAGCGCTTCAACAAGCTGCCGCCGAGCGCCGTGCGCGAGAGCAAGCAGCTGATGCGCCGCGCGACCAAGGAGCAGCTGCTGGAAACCATCCAGGCCGAGGCCGAGATCTTCGGTGCGCGTCTACGCAGCCCCGAGGCGATGGAAGCCTTCCAGGCCTTCTTCCAGAAGCGCCAGCCGGACTTCTCGAAGTTCTGATCGCCGTTGCGCCAGGTCGCGCGCGTGAGGTCCGACGCGGCAGAGCTTGCCGAGCGTGAACCCTCATTCGCGTGATCCAGCCCACTTGCTCAGGGCAACGTCGATGGTTTCTGCACGGCAACGTGCCATTGGCCTGAGGCTCACGCCTCGCCATCATGAGGACTCCCCGTTGATTGGAGCGAGTCCCGATGAGCAAGAAGCGGAATGGCAAGAAGGGCGGTCGCCGAGTTGCCTATCGGCGATCCGAGAAGTCAGCGAGGATCGCGGTCAAGCTGCCGGAGCCCTGCACCTTCGCGCACAAACTCGGCACGCTGGGGCTGCCGCAGGCCTGTGAGAACGTGATCAGGCGTGTCGAGGACGTCCAGATCGCGATCCAGCTGGCGCAGCAAGCGGGCATCATCGACGAGTTCGGCAACCTGACGCCGGAGTACCAATGAGCGACGGGCAGCTCGTGCTCGCGTATCACGGCTGTGACGTGTCCACCAGGGACCGGCTCGTCCGAGGGACTCTCCCGCATCTCGCGCCTTCGGCCAATCGCTACGACTGGCTGGGCGGCGGCGTCTACTTCTTCGAGGGGGATGCGGAGCGGGCACTGAGCTTCGCGAAGTCCGCGAGCATGCAACCCGCCAGGCATCTCTCCGCCAGGCCTGTGGTGAGCCCCTCGGTTGTCGGCGCGGTCCTGTGCGTGTCTCGTTGGTGGGACATGACCACAGTGGAAGGGCGTCGAAGCTATCTCAATGCACTGGGGGACCTGCGGGAGGCTCAGACCATGCTGAATCGGCCCATGCCCATGAACGAAGCGGCTGCCTTGGATGACGAGACCGTGCTGCTGCGACGCCTGGACTGTGCCGTTTTCAACATGGGGCATTTGATTCGGGAGCGGCAAGGACGGCCTGCCTTCCAGGCAGTACGGGCGGCCTTCTACCAGGGGCGTCCCGTGACCGACACGTCGGAATTCCGCACGGGCACCCACCTGCAGATCGCGCTTCGTGATCCCGGATGCGTGAAGGGCTGGTTCCTGCCCCCGGCCCTGGGATCCGTACTGCTGGATGAGGGGGAGCTCGCGCGGGCCGATCGACTCATGGAAGAGGCCGCGCGATCCCGACAGTTGCAGAAGCCGCGCGTGCGGGTGAAGTCATGAACATCGACGAAAGAATCGACAACGG
>NZ_VOSR01000397.1:0-2517 GCF_007997345.1 Mitsuaria sp. TWR114 | reverse complement strand
CGCCGGCCCTGCGCGGCCACCTTGTTCCAGGCCTCGCTGCGCTTGCTGCGGTCGATGTGGATCATGTCCAGCCGCGCCATGGACCAGCCGAAGAACGGGATGTAGATCAGTTCCCGCTTGAACACGTAGGCCAGCGGCCGCGGCATCAGCATCGGGTAGGCGAAGGTCTCCCAGGTCGACTGGTGCTTGGACAGCAGGATCACCGACTGGGCCTTGTCCGTGGGCAGGTGCTCCATGCCGCGCACGCGCCAGCGCACGCCGCAGATCAAGCGGGCGCCCCAGATCGCCACGCGCAGCCAGTTGGCGCACATCCAGTACAGCTGCGTGCTGTTGAGGAACAGCGAGCAGACCACGACCGCGGTGCCCCAGGGCACGACGGTGACGATCAGGTAGAGGACGAAGAGGATCGAACGCAGCGCGATGAGCATCAGCCCAGGTCTCCAGGAGCGGTATCGGGTTCAGCGGATTCGCCGCGCGACTCGGCGCGCGCGCGGCGTTCCTCATGGATCAGGGCCTCGGCGAAGGCGGCCAGGTCCTGGTGCACGCGCGAGCCGGGCACCAGCGCGATCTGGCTCTGCAGCTGCGCCTCGTCGACGCCGGCCAGGCGGTCGCCGCGCACCAGGTGCGGCACGCAGCCGGCGTTGTGCGCGGTCTGCAGGTCGCGCACGCTGGCGCCGACCATGTGGACCTGCTGCAGGTCCACGCCGAAGCGCTCGCCGATCTGTTCGACCAGCCCCGGCAGCGGCTTGCGGCAGTTGCAGTTCTCTTCCGGCGCATGCGGGCAGAAGAACGCGGCGTCCAGCCGGCCGCCCTTCTCCGCCAGCAGCTGGTTCAGCCGCAGGTGCACCGCGTTGAGCGAGGCCATGTCCAGCAGCCCGCGGCCGATGCCCGGCTGGTTGGTGGCCATGACGGTGTGCCAGCCGGCGTGGTTCAGCCGCGCGACGGCCTCGAGCGCGCCGGGCAGCGGCTCGAGTTCCTCGGGCGACTTCACATGGTCGTCGCGGTAGCGGTTGATCGTGCCGTCGCGGCCCAGGATCACCAGCTTCATGCCATGCGGATGGTCGGACCGGTTGGGCATCGAAGGCTCCGTTCTGCGTCAGGCCGCCAGGCGCGACAGGTCCGCGACGCGGTTCATCGCGTCGTGCAGCTGCTTGAGCAGCGCCTGGCGATTGGCGCGCAGCGCGGGGTCCTCGGCGTTCACCATCACGTCGTCGAAGAAGGCGTCGACCGGCGCCTTCAGCGCGGCCAGCGCCTTGAGCGAGCCGGCGTAGTCGTGCTGCTCGAACAGCGCGTCGGCCTGCGGCTTCACGCCGGCGAGCGCGTCGGCCAGGGCCCGCTCGGCCGCTCGGTCAGCAGCGCGGGCTGGACCTCGGTGGCAGCTCGCCCTCGATCTTCTTGAGGATGTTGCCGACCCGCTTGTTGGCCGCGGCCAGCGAGGCCGATTCGGGCAGCGCGGCGAAGGCGCGCACGGCGCCCAGGCGCTTGGGCACGTCGCCCAGGCGGGCCGGGCTCAGCGCCAGCACCGCGTCGACCTCCTGGGCGCTGTAGCCCTGGTCGCGCAGGCTTACCGCCAGGCGGTCGGCGAAGAAGCCCAGCAGCGGCTCGGTCGGATCCTGGATCAGCTCGCCGAACGCGGGCAGCGCGCCCTGGATCAGCTCCGGCAGCGACAGGTGCATGTGGTTCTCGACCAGGATGCGGATCACGCCCAGCGCATGGCGGCGCAGCGCGAACGGGTCCTTGTCGCCGGTGGGCAGCTGGCCGATGCCGAACAGGCCGATCAGCGTCTCCAGCTTGTCGGCCAGCGCGACGACGGTGCCGGTGTGGTTGCGCGGCAGCGCATCGCCGGCGAAGCGCGGCTTGTAGTGGTCCTCGATGGCCTTGGCCACGCCGTCGCGCAGACCTTCATGGCGCGCGTAGTAGCCGCCCATGATGCCCTGCAGCTCGGGGAACTCGCCCACCATGTCGGTCAGCAGGTCGGCCTTGGCCAGCAGCGCGGCCTCCTGGGCCTTGCTGTCGAGCACGTCGAACTCGTCCTTGGCCTCGACCGTGTACGGGTGCTGGGCCATGCGCAGCTGGTTGACGATCGCATGCGCGATCGCGCGCACGCGCTCGGTGCGTTCGCCCTGGCTGCCGAGCTTGCCGTGATAGACCACCTTGCCCAGGCCCTCGACGCGCGAGGCCAGCGTCTTCTTGCGGTCCTGGTCGAAGAAGAACTTCGCATCGGCCAGGCGCGGGCGCACGACGCGCTCGTTGCCCTCGATGACCTTGGACGCATCGTCCGGATGGATGTTGCTGACCACCAGGAAGCGGTGGGTCAGCTTGCCCTGCGCGTCCAGCAGCGGGAAGTACTTCTGGTTGGCCTTCATCGTCAGGATCAGGCACTCCTGCGGCACGGCCAGGAACTCGGGCTCGAACTGGCAGGACAGCACGTTGGGCAGCTCCACCAGCGCGGTCACCTCGTCCAGCAGCTCGGGCGCATCGATCGGCGTCAGGCCCAGCGGCGCGGCCTGCGCCTGC
>NZ_VOSR01000396.1:0-2167 GCF_007997345.1 Mitsuaria sp. TWR114 | reverse complement strand
GCGGCGCTGACGGCGCTGCTGCTGGTGGGCGTGTACCTGACGCTGACGCTCTCGCTGGCGGATCGCTCCGATCCGGTGTTCGGCCAGATCCAGTCGCTGCGGCTCTCGCCGCCGGTGGTCGCGCCGCCGCCGCCGGCCAAGCCGCGCCTGGCGCAGTTCCTGCAGTCCGACATCAAGGCCGGGCTGGTCGCGGTGCGCGACGAGGTCGACCGCAGCGTGGTCACGATCCGCGGCGACGGTCTGTTCGCGCCGGCCAGCGCGACCATCGTTCCGGAGCGCGAAGCGCTGATGGGCCGCATCGCCGACGCGCTGACGCAGGTCCAGGGCACGGTGCTGGTGACCGGCCACAGCGACAACACGCCGATCCGCACCGCCCGTTTCCCGTCCAACTGGCACCTGTCCGAGGAGCGCGCCAACACCGTGCGCGACTGCTGATCGCGCGCCGCGTCGCCCCCGAGCGCATCCGCGCCGAGGGCCGCGCCGAGCCGAGCCGGTGGCGCCGAACGACACCCCGACCAACCGCGCGCTGAACCGGCGCGTCGAGGTCAGTCTGATGATCAATGGCCGCGCGCCCGACGCGCCGGCGCGCGGAGCTTCGCGATGAAACGCGTCCTGGGATGGATCTTCAACCGCTGGGTGCTGCTGGCGGTGCTGGTGCTGGCGGTCGCGCTGCTGATCTGGATCGTCGGCCCGCTGATCGCCGTCGGCGAGGCGCGTCCGCTGGACACCGCGCGCTCGCGCTGGATCACCATCGGCGTGCTGGTGCTGGTGGTGGCGCTGTGCATCGCCTGGAGCCGCTGGCGCGCCAAGCGCGGCAACACGGCCGTCGTCAACCAGTTGCTCCAGCAACCGGCCGCCGACACGACCGAGCGCGAGAGCGCCGACATGCTGGCCGTGCGGGAGCGCTTCCGCCAGGCGCTGCAGCTGCTGCAGCGCTCGCGCTTCGGCGCCGAGGGCTCGGCCGGCTTCGGCGCGAAGCTGCGCTCGCGCTTCGGCGGACGTTATCTCTATGAGCTGCCCTGGTACCTGATCATCGGCGCGCCGGGGTCCGGCAAGACGACCGCGCTGCGCCACAGCGGGCTGAACTTCCCGCTGGCCGACCAGATGGGCGACCACGCGATCCGCGGCGTCGGCGGCACGCGCCATTGCGACTGGTGGTTCACCGACCGCGCGGTGCTGATCGACACCGCCGGCCGCTTCACCACGCAGGACAGCGACCCGACCAACGACAAGGCGACCTGGAGCGGCTTCCTGCAGATGCTGCGGCGCTCGCGCCCGCGCCAGCCGATCAACGGCGCGCTGGTGACGGTCTCGGTGACCGACCTGCTGTCGCGCAGCCCGGCCGAGCGCGCCCAGCACGCCGCCACCGTGCGCGCCCGCGTGCAGGAGCTGCAGAAGGACCTGGACATCCGCTTCCCGGTCTATCTGCTGGTCACCAAGGCCGACCTGCTGTCCGGCTTCATGGACTACTTCGCCACGGTGGACAAGGACCAGCGCGCCGCGCCCTGGGGCTTCACCTTCCCGCGCGCCAGCGCTTCGCCGCTGGCGGGCTTCGGCGCCGAGTTCGACGCCCTCGAGCAGCGCCTGCAGGACGGCCTGATCGATCGCCTGCAGGCCGAGCGCGACCCGCAGCGCCGCGCCCGCATCTACGGCTTCCCGGCCCAGTTCGCGAGCCTGCGCGCGCTGCTGGCCGAGTATGCCGAGGGCGTCTTCGCGCCCTCCCCCTACGAGGCGCAGCCGCAGCTGCGCGGCATCTACTTCGTCAGCGGCACGCAGGAAGGCACGCCGATCGACCGCGTGCTGGGCTCGGTGGCGCGCAGCTACCAGATCGAGCATGCGGTGCTCGCGCCCAACCAGGCCAGCGGCCGCAGCTACTTCCTGAACCGCCTGCTGGGCGAGGTCGTCTTCGGCGGCGTGGGCACCGGCCTGTACGGCATGCTGATCTTCGCGATCCTCGCCGTCTTCATCGCCGGCCTGATGATCGGCCGCACGCCCGAGTACCTGGGCAAGAAGATCGAGCCCTTCGAGATGAAGATGAGCGCCGTCGCCATCCTCGTCACGCCCATCGTCGTGCTGGCGGGCACCGCGATCGCGGTGCTGTCGGGCGACGGCAAGGCCGGCATCGCCAACCCCGGCGCCCACGGCTTCAGCGAGATCCTCTACGCCT
>NZ_VOSR01000395.1:0-5416 GCF_007997345.1 Mitsuaria sp. TWR114 | reverse complement strand
GTACTTGGCGCGCAGCGCGCCGCGATGAACGATGACCAGCTTGTCCATGTGAAGTCCCTCCCCGCCCGGGACGGTGCCCGGAAAGCCGGATCGTAGGCAGCGGCGGCGCGTGCGGCAATCCACAAGCTGGGGAGGCCTACGCCGGACTGTCATCAAGCCTGCATGCGACCTTCGCAACATCCGGCCCGCCATGCAAACTTCTGTTACTCCTCCCCGCAAGACCGAGCTGGCGCGCCAGATGCTGGCGCCGGGCCAGCGCCAGTTGCCGCCCGCATTGCGAGCGCTGCTCATCACCGTCGACGGCAAGCGCGACGCGCAGGAGTTGCAGCGCCTGGCCCGCGGGCTGGGCCTGGGCGATGACGGCCTGTCGCGGCTGGTCGACCAGGGCCTGGTGGAGCTGCCGCGGGCCCTCAAGCCCGCGGTGGCCGCCGCGGCACCGGCACCGGCGCCGGCGTCCGCGATCCAGGCCGTGGACGCGGACGAGGTCGCCGAAGCGGCCGCCCTGGCGCGCGAGGCGCAGGCGCGTGCCAAGCGCCTGGTCGCCACCAAGTTCTTCGCGCTGGACCTGGTCACGCGGATGCTGGCCGGCCGCGAGGGCGAGCTCCGCGAGCTGGTCCGCCAGGTCGACACCGAAAGCCGCTTCCAGGAGTGGGTCCACCAGTGCTGCGAGCGCATCGAGGCGCATGCGGACGCCGAGCGCGCGGCGAAGTTCCGCGACAGCGTCGGCCAGACCCTCGCCGCCAGTTGAGCGGCCCGGACTAGCGGCCCGGCCGAGCGGGCCGCCCACTAGGAGGTCAGCACGGCGACGTACAGCTGCGCGACCTTCGGGTACCGGCACAGGACGCGGCTGGCGGCCTCGAGGGTGACGCCGGTGTCGATGTGGTCATCGATGAGCAGCGCGTTCCATCGTCCCGGGTTGCGGATCTCGTCGTGCAGCGAGAAGGTGGCGACGAGCCACCCGAGCGTCTCTTCACGGGTGGCGCAAGCGCGCGCCGCGCTGGCCTGCGGCGCCTTGAGCAGCAGGCGCTCGAACACCGGCACGCGCAGCTGCTGCCCCAGCGCGCGCGCCACCAGGGCCACGGGCTGCCAGGGCCGGGCGCGCGACGGCGGCATCGGCACGATGAAGCCGATCGGCCCGAGGCGCGGCAGCACGCGGAGGCGCAGCGCGCGGGCGAGCGGCTCGGCCTTCGAAAGGTCGCCGCGGTGCTTGAGCTGGAACAGCGCCTCGCCGACCTCGGTGCGGGTGGTCGTGATGCGCGGCCGCCCGGCCGGGTCCTCGCCGAGGTAGGCGCTGGCGAGCAGCGTCCGGTCCAGCACATAACCCTCGGTCCAGGGACCTTCGATCGGTCGCAGGGAGACATCCATCCGGCTGCCTTCAGGAGGTGGAAAGCCGGGTGGGTTGGTCCACCGCACGGGTGGTTCGACACCGCCCGGGGAGGGATGTCGCCGCTCAGGCTTGCGGACGCCGGGAGGCGACGCCTATGCTGGATGTTTCCTCGATCAGGGAGTCGCCATGAAGCCCACGCCCGCCGGTTGGCCGCGTCTGTCCAGCGCCGTGTTCTACGAGAGCGCCGCCAAGGCCATCCCCTGGCTGTGCGAGGCCTTCGGCTTCGAGCTGCAGCTGCGCATCGACGGCGACGACGGCTCGGTCGTCCACAGCCAGTTGATCTTCGGCGAGGCGCTGATCATGGTCGCCGAGGGCGGCGAAGGGCAGCGCTCGCAGCGCTTCGGCATCCCGCGGCGCAGCCCGAAGGGCGTCGGCGGCGCCAACACGCAGAGCCTGATGCTCTACGTCGACGATGCGCAGGCGCACTGCGAGCGCGCCCGCCGCGCGGGCGCCACCATCGTCCACGAGCCCAAGGTCGAGGATTACGGGCCCGAGTACTGGGCCGACAAGAACTACGGCGTGCTCGACCTCGACGGCCACCTGTGGTGGTTCGTGGAGCGCGTGCGGGGCTGACGGCCTCGGCCGGTCGATCCGGCGCGGAGGTAAAGAAGTTCGAACTCACCGCGCTTCGACGTCGCGCGCATGCTTTGGTCACGCCTCTCTGATGCATCCTTCACGAGGGCCAGAGGCCGTCTGAACCATTCCCCCTCCGGTGGGTTTGGTGGTCGATGGCCGCCAACGTACGCTTCCCGGCACGACATCCATCCCCGGGGCGGACCGCCCCTTTCCCACTCATGCGCAACGACAACTCCCGCTTCCGGACGCTCCTGTGGCTCATCGGCGCGGTCAGCCAGGCCCTGGTCGGGCTGGCGCTGCTCGGCATCGTGCCGGGCGCCAATCACACCGACGGCTGGTTTGCCCGCTTCGCCGGCCCGGTACTGCTGGCATCCGCCGTCTTTCAACTGGTGGCGCTGGCGCGCGGCCGCGGCAGCAGGCGCGACGCCGGTTGAGGCGATTCAGGAGCGCGAGCCGCCTCCCGCGACGGCGGCCAATGGGCTCGGCGAGGCGGGGTCGCCTCGCGGCGATCAGCCCTTGCGCTTGGCCAGCACCGCCTTGCCCACGCGCGACACCGGCGGGCGACCCAGCACGCCGGAGATGAAGGCGCCCGCATCGACCAGCTTGTCCAGGTCGATGCCGGTCTCGATGCCCAGGCCGTTCAGCAGGAACACCACGTCCTCGGTCGCGACGTTGCCGGTCGCGCCCTTCGCATACGGGCAGCCGCCCAGACCGGCCACGCTGGCGTCGAAGGTGTGGATGCCGAGCTCCAGGCAGGCATAGATATTGGTCAGCGCCTGGCCGTAGGTGTCGTGGAAATGACCGCTGACCTCGACCAGCGGGTAATGCTTCAGCGCCCGCGCCATCGCCGCCTGCACCTTGCGCGGCGTGCCCACGCCGATCGTGTCGGCGACGCCAAGGTGGTCGACGCCGATGTCCTTCATCAGCTTCACGACGCGCTCGACCTCGTCGGCCGAGACCTCGCCCTGGTAGGGGCAGCCGACCGCGCACGACAGCGCGCCGCGCACCTTGATGCCGGCCTCGTGGGCCGCGGCCACGACCGGGGCGAAGCGCTCGATGCTCTCGGCGATCGAGCAGTTGATGTTCTTCTGCGAGAAGGCCTCGGACGCGGCGGCGAAGACCACGATCTCGTCGGGCCGGGTCGGCAGCGCGCCCTCCAGGCCCTTCATGTTGGGGACCAGCACGCTGTGGCGCACGCCGGGGCGGCGCTCGATGGCCGCCATCACGGCGGTGTTGTCGGCCATCTGCGGCACCCACTTCGGCGAGACGAAGCTGGTGACCTCGATCTCCTTCAGGCCGGCGTCCTGCAGCAACGACACCAGCCGGGCCTTGTCGGCGGTGGCGACGGTGTCCTTCTCGTTCTGCAGGCCGTCGCGCGGGCCGACGTCGACCAGGGTGACTCGTGCAGGCAATGTGGTCATGGCGTGATCCTTGGGCTTCTGACGTATCGCGTGCGAGGTCTTCAGGCTGCTTGCAGCCGCAGCAGTTCGGCGCCGTCGCCGACCTGGTCTCCGACCGCGAACAGCAACTCCGCGACGACGCCGTCGCGCGGCGCGGTGATCGTGTGTTCCATCTTCATCGCCTCCATCACCGCCAGCGGCTGGCCCTTGGCGACCGTGTCCCCCGCCTGTGCCAGGAAGGCGACCAGTTTGCCGGGCATCGGCGCGGTCAGCCGGCCACCTTCCGATCCCCCCTCGCCCGCATGGGCGATGACGTCGACCTCGGTCACCAGCGCCGAGCCGTGCGCGCCGAACACCGCCACCTGCTCGCCGACCTTGTAGGTCGACACCGCGACGCGTCGCTCGTTCAGATGCAGCTCATGCCGCTCCGGCGAGGCGGAGCGCACCGTCAGCGCGATCGCCTCCCCGGCCGCGCCGCCCGGCAGCGTCAACGACAGCCCGCCGTGATGGTGCCGCGACAGCAGCACCTGGTGATGCACGCCATCGACGTCGAGCTCGAAGCGCCGCTGCGCCGCGCCGAACAGGCGCCAGCCATCGCGGCGGCTCCACGGGTCGGCGGACTCGGTGGCCGACTCCTCGGCCAGCGTGTGGGCGACGACCGCGGCGGCGGCCTCGGCCAGCGGCAGCCCGGGCTGGCCGAACAGCGCGTCCTTCTCGCGCTCGATCAGCGCGGTGTCCAGGTCGGCATGCGCGAAGGACGCCGTCGCCGCGCAGCGCCGCAGGAAGGCGACGTTGGTGTGCAGGCCCACGATGTGCGTGTCCCGCAGCGACGCGTCCAGCAGCGCCAGCGCCTGCTCGCGCGTCTCGCCCCAGACGATCAGCTTGGCGATCATCGAATCGTAGAACGGGCTGATCGCGTCGCCTTCGCCCACGCCCGAATCGATGCGTACCGCCGCGCGGCGGAAGGCCTCGTGCGCCGGCCAGCGCGCCACCGACAGCGTGCCGGTCGCCGGCAGGAAACCGCCTTCGGGGTTCTCGGCGCAGATGCGGGCCTCGATCGCGTGGCCGTGCATGCGCAGCTCGTGCTGCTTGAGCGGCAGCGGCTCGCCGGCCGCGACGCGCAGCTGCCACTCCACCAGGTCCTGCCCGGTGATGGCCTCCGTCACCGGATGCTCGACCTGCAGCCGGGTGTTCATCTCCATGAAGTAGAACCGGCCGTCCTGCTCGGCGATGAACTCGACCGTGCCCGCGCCCTGATACCCGACCGCCTTCGCGGCCGCGACCGCGGCGGCGCCCATCTCGGCGCGGCGTTCGGCCGTCATGCCGGGCGCCGGCGCCTCCTCCAGCACCTTCTGATGGCGGCGCTGCACCGAGCAGTCGCGCTCGAACAGGTAGACGCACTCGCCGTGGCTGTCGCCGAAGACCTGGATCTCGATGTGACGCGGCCGCTGGACATAGCGCTCGATCAGCACCGCGTCGTCGCCGAAGCTGTTGATCGCCTCGCGCTTGCAGGACGCGAGCGCGGCCTCGAAGTCCTCGTCCGCATGCACCGCCCGCATGCCCTTGCCGCCACCGCCGGCGCTGGCCTTGATCAGTACCGGGTAGCCGATGCGCTGCGCCTCGCGGCGCAGCAGCGCCGGGTCCTGGTCCGCGCCGTGATAGCCCGGCACCAGCGGCACGCCGGCCTGCTCCATCAGGCGCTTCGATTCAGCCTTCAGGCCCATCGCCTGGATCGCCGCCGGCGGCGGGCCGATGAACACCAGGCCCGCGTCCGCGCAGGCCTGCGCGAACTCCTCGTTCTCGCTCAGGAAGCCGTAGCCCGGATGGACGGCCTCGGCGCCGGTGGCCTTGGCCGCATCGAGGATGCGCTGCCACTGCAGGTAGCTGTCGCGCGGCGCGGGACCGCCGATGCGCACCGCCTCGTCGCAGGCATCGACGTGGCGCGCACGCGCGTCCGCGTCGGAATAGACGGCGACCGTCTTCACGCCCAGTCGGCGCGCGGTGGCCGCGACGCGGCAGGCGATTTCGCCACGGTTGGCGATCAGGATCTTCT
>NZ_VOSR01000394.1:0-2122 GCF_007997345.1 Mitsuaria sp. TWR114 | reverse complement strand
GTGCGGGTGCGGGTGCGGGCGCAGGCGCGGGCGCATTGATCACGCCGCTGTTGCTGGAAGCGACGGTCACGACGTAGTTGTTGCCGCCGTTGCCATCCTGGACCGCCCAACCCGACTGCACCGCGACTGTCTTTCCGCTGCCGACGCTGCTGTCCGTGAAGGCCTGTCCCAAGCCGCTGACAGAGTCACTCCCCATCAGGCCGGTGACCGTCGGCGAGCCGCTGGCGCTCATCGTGCCGTCGTAGGTCTTGGACACCGGCGTCGCGGC
Organism: Mitsuaria sp. TWR114; assembly: GCF_007997345.1. Classification (NCBI taxonomy): domain Bacteria; kingdom Pseudomonadati; phylum Pseudomonadota; class Betaproteobacteria; order Burkholderiales; family Sphaerotilaceae; genus Roseateles; species Mitsuaria sp. TWR114. The sequence continues at coordinate 1,854 of NZ_VOSR01000394.1, read as the reverse complement.
GATCAACAACGACGCCGGCGTCACCGTCAGCAAGCCCGGCGCGAAGCTCACGGCGTAGTTCCCGCTCGAGAGCCCCTGCGGCAGGATGCCGTAGCTGCCGGCGTTGACCGCGCCTTGCGCCGATCCGCCGTAGCTCAGCGTGCCGCTCAGGACCGAGCTCGTCTCGCCATTCACGAACCCGCTGTAGGTCACGCCGTTGCCGCCGGCGAAAGCCAGCGCGTCATAGCCCTTGGACGCACCGTTGGCGGTGATGGTCAGCGGCGCGGGCGTGATGCTCAGCGCCGTCGCGTTGCCCGGCGCCTGGACGATGACGTAGTTGCCCCCATTGGCCGTGAGCCCGCCGCCGGTGACGGCGTAGTGGCCCACCGGCGTCGCGGCCGTGGTCGCCGAGGAGAACTGAAGGCTGCCCGTCGTCGCGCTGGCGAGCGTGTCGCCGCCGACGAAGCCGCTGATCGATCCCATCAGCACCGGGTCGGCCGCGCCATACAGGCGCGAGGCCGCGCCCGCGCTCACGGTCAGCGTCGCCGGATTCACCGTGAGCGTGCCCGGCACATAGCTGATCGCGTAGTTGGCCGCGCTCAAGCCCTGCGCGCTGAGGGTGTAGCTGCCGGCATTCACCGCACCCTGCGCGGTCCCGCCGTAGCTCAGCGCGCCGCCCAGGCTGCTCGCGGACTCGCCATTGACGAAGCCGCTGTAGCTCACGCCGCGCCGCCGCTGAAGGCCAGCGCGTCGTAGGTCTTGGTCACGGCGCCGGCGGTCACGGTGAGCGGCGCCGGCGTGATGCTGGCGGTGGTGTTGATGCCGCCGAACCCGCTGATGCTGTAGTTGCCGGCATCGGCGCCGCTCAGGCTCACCGCCGAGATGTTGACCGCCAGGCCGTTGCCCACGTTCGCCTGCGAGAAGCTGCCGGTCGCGACGAGCGACACCGCGTCGCCGGCCACCAGGCCGGACGAGGTCACGGCCGCCGCGGTCGTGCCGTCGTAGACCTTGTTGGCGGCCGAGAACGCATTGAGCACCTTCGGGCTGATGGTGTAGGTGCCCTGGTTGAAGTAGGCGACGGCGTAGGTGCCACCCTGGTACGAGGTCGGATTGGTCGGGGCACTGACCAGCGCGGTGTAGCTCCCGGCGTTCTTGCTCGGCGTGCTGAAGCCCAGCGGGCCGAGGTTTCCGACGGTGAAGCCGTTCGGGCCGCCGAGCGTGGTCGGCGTGACCAGGCCGGCCGTGCCCGTGCCGCCGTCGTAGACGCGGGTTCCGCTGCCGCTGAACACGTAGATCGGATACATGGCCATGTTGACCACGTTGTAGCCGGCGGAGGTGTAGCTGCTGTTCCCGCCGGGGATGACCATGGTTCCGCAGTTCGGGTAGCCGGGGTTGCAGGGCGGGCTCTGCGTGAACTGGGCGGCCTGGTTGTTGCCGTTGAGGCGGAACAGCATGTGGGCGACGCTGGGCGCCCAGAACTGGATGCGCGCCTGGTTGCCGTTGTTGACCAGGCCGAGCGAGCCCAGCTGGTTCGCGGTGTTGTTGACGTCCACGACGATGACGCCGCCCGCCGACGAGGTGCGGAAGGTCGTGACCGTGCCGGAGTTGCCTTCCACGCCGAAGGCGAATTCCTTGGCGTCACCGGCGCTGGTGGCCGTCATCAGCAGGTTGCCGCCGCCGGTATCGACGGTGGCGCCGGAGAGCACGTAGATGCCGCCCTTGGTGCCGTCGTAGGAGGGCGTGGTGGCAGTCGTGTAGCCGTTGATGACGATGTCGCCGCCACCGGAGGACACGGTGACGCCGGTGCCGAGCTTCACCGCCGGCGCGCTCGACGAGCTGTTGAGCGCGAAGCCGATGCCGTTGGCGCGCGCGGCG
>NZ_VOSR01000393.1:0-8735 GCF_007997345.1 Mitsuaria sp. TWR114 | reverse complement strand
GCCATCGTCGCCGCCCGCTGCCTGGCCTGCCACAACGCGGCGCTGGCGCCCAAGCGCATCCAGTTCCACGAGCCGCGGCTGATCGAGCAGCACGCGGCCGAGATCTACCAGCAGGTGGTCGTGCAGAAGAGCATGCCGCTCAACAACGCGACCGGCATCACCGACGAGGAGCGGGCGACGCTCGGACGCTGGTTCAAGGAGCGTTGACGCCGCCGCAGGCTCCTGGCCGGAGCCACTCGCTCAGACCAGATCGCCCATGACCTCGATCGGAATGATCGCGCCCGGATGCTGGATCACCCGCGCCGCGACGCGATTGCCGAAGACCGCCGCGCTCACCGCATCCGCGCCGGCCAGGCGCCGCGCCAGGTAGCCGCCCGCGAAGGCATCGCCCGCGGCGGTCGTGTCGACGACGCGCGCCACTTCCTCCGTCGGCGCCTCGGCCCAGTGCCCGGGCGCCTGCACGCTGTGCACCAGCGTGGGCGATGCACCGCGCTTGATCAGCACCTCCGGCGTTGGCAGCGACTGTGCATGCGCGATCGCAGCCTCCAAAGAGTCGAGGCCCGTCAGCGCCTGATGGTCGTCCGCCGTCACCAGCGCGATCGTGGCCAGCGAGAACGCGCGCTCGAAGGCGGCGCGTGCCGCGGCGCGGTCGGGCCATAGGCGCGGGCGGAAGTTGTTGTCGAACACCACCTGCGCGCCGCGTGCGCGCAGGCGCTCCATCAGCGCGAAGAGCCGCTCCCGCCCCGCGGGCGGCAGCACGGCCAGCGTGATGCCGCTGAGGTAGAGCGCGTCGAAGTCTTCGGCATGGTGCTCGAGCGGGCTGACGGCCTCATCGAAATAGGCCTTCGCCGCGGCGGTGTCGCGCCAGTAGTGGAAGCTGCGCTCGCCGGCGGGATCGACCTCGATCAGGTACAGCCCGGGCATGCGTCCGGGGATCCGCCGCACCAGCCGGGTGTCGATGCCCTGGTCGCGCCAGCGCTCCAGCAGGCCGGTGCTCAGGCCGTCGTCGCCGAGGGCGGTCGCATAGGCCACCTGAACGCCGGCCGCGTCGCCGCAGCGCTTGAGGTACACGGCGGTGTTGAAGGTGTCGCCGCCATAGCCCTGGGTCATGGGCCCGAAGGCCTGACCCTTGAGTTCCAGCATGCATTCGCCGATCACGGCGACGCGTCGAGTCATCGGAGATCTCCCATCCATGGCTGATCCGTTCAGCGCAGCCAGCGCTGAAGTTCCGGCATCGCGACGGGCAACTGCCCGGCGACCATCGCCGAGAACACCTGCGCGCCCTTGGCGCCCAGGTGGGTGCGATCGAACACCGGATTGGCCGCGCCGGCGCGTTCGGGCGAGGAGGCGCCCTGCGCGGGCGCATCGATCGGCTTGGGCGCCATCGCGAGCGTGTCGGCCTCCGCTTCACCCATCGCCTGCACCGCGGCGTGGCTGATCGCGTTCAGGTCGATCACCGGCACGCGGTGCTCGGTGGCGACGCGGATCGTCGCCTCGGCCCAGGGACGCAGCGCGTTGTCGAGCCGCCCCTGTGCGTCGAAGCTGCGCCGCGTCAGCGGCGTCAGCATCACCAGGCGCGCGCCGGTCGGCGCGACGTCGTCGATGTAGCGGGCGAGATTGGCGGGGAACTCGGTCTGGAGGTCGGTCGAGCGGCCCGGCTTGCCGGGCTGGTCGTTGTGGCCGAACTGCATCAGCACCACGTCGGCCTGGCCCTCGCGCCGCTCGCGCAGCAGCGCCATCACTTGGTCCCACAGACCTTCGGCACGGAAGCTCTTCGTGCTGCGCCCGCCCTTGGCGAGGTTGAGGCAGCTCACCTCGGGCTGGAAGCGCGCGCACAGCGCGTCGCCGTAGCCGCTCTTCGTGGCCATCGTCGAATCGCCGACAAGGATCACGCGCAGCGACGACGGCGGCGATGGCAATGGCGCCGGTGCTTGCGTTTGCGCCTGTGCGACGCCAGCCATGACGCTGAGCGCAGCGAGCCATGCCTTCTTCATGAGTCCTCCAAGGGTGTGCGACCGGAATGGGGCTTGGGGGTCCCGGAGGGAGCCCCCATGCCCCGTGGAGAGTCGGCGCTTGGCCAGCGCCGGTGGGCGGTCGTTGTTGTACTCCGAAACGTTCCTCGACTGCGCGACTTCTGAGCGCGGGCCCGGCCAGGGCAGGGGGCGTCCCGTCCGGGAACCCCCAGCCCTTCCCGGACCCCATGACCAGCGTGCACTTCGTGGAAGGGCTCGCTGGCTGCGGGGAGGGCGGAGGTGGCTCAGAACTTGTAGCTGGCGCCCAGCAGGAACTCGCGGCCGGTGACGTGATAGACCACCGGGCTGTTGCGGGCCCGCGAGATGAACTGGTCGTTCGCCTCGTTGGTCAGGTTGACGCCCTCCAGCGTGACCGTGAGCCGGTCGTTGATCTTGTAGGAGATCGACGCGTCCACGTTGAGTGTGGCGTTCTTCCCTTCGACGTCGTTGTTGTTCTGCCCCGGCACCCGCGTCAGGAAGGACGAGCGCTTGGAGGCCGAGACCCGGGCGCTGAAGGTGTCGTCGTCGTAGTACAGCGTGGCGTTCCACGACTTCGGCGACATGTTGAGCAGGTCGTCGGTGATGGTGGCGTTGCTGGTCGGCGAGACCAGGTAGGTGATCTTCGACTTCACGTAGGTGTAGTTGAGGACCGTGCCGAAGTTGCGCCCCCACGACGGCAGGAAGGTGAACGGCTGCTGGTAGTTCAGCTCGATGCCGCGCAGCTTGCCCCCCGGGGTGTTGATCGGCGTGGTGAGCTGGAAGACCTCCTCGCCGGTGAAGTTGGACGGCAGCAGCGACAGCGGCAGGCCGGTCTGGTTGAACGGCGCGTTGGTGCGCAGGCTCTGGATGTAGGTGTCGATGTTCTTCTGGAACACGCCCACGCCGATGAAGGCGTTGCGGCCGAAGTACCACTCCAGGCTGCCGTCGAAGGTCTTGGCGCGGAAGGGCTTCAGATACGGATTGCCGGTGGTGATCGACAGGGTGCCCGTGGTGCTGATGGTGCCGCCCGGGTTGAGGTTGCCCAGCTGCGGACGCGCCATGACCTTGGCCGCGGCGAAGCGCGCGATGAGGTCCTTGGTGAGGTTGGCCGAGACGTTCAGCGCCGGCAGCCAGTCCTTGTACTTCTGGCCGATGACGACCTCGGTGCCGCCGCCGGTGGCCAGGTAGCCGGTGGCCTCCTGCTCGGTGACGACGTAGCGCACGCCGACGTTGCCCTGCATCCGCAGGCCCAGCACGCGGCCTTCGAAGTCCGCCTGCACGAAGCCGCCGCGGTCGCGCTCGACCACCGCGCGGTTGTTGCCGCGCGCATTGCCGTTGGTGATGGAGGACAGGGTGAAGTCGCCCGGTCCGCCCGCAGGCCCGCTCTTGAGGCAGTTGCAGTAGATGTCGTAGGCGGCGGCGATGGCGTTGAGGTCGGGAATGACCCAGGACGTGGGCGTGCCCGCCGGCAGGCTCAGCCCGCGACCGAAGTTGGTCAGCATCGTCGTCAGCACGCCCGATCCGGCCGCCGGCGAGAAGATGGTGTCGTTCTGGTTGATGCGGCGGAATTCGTAGGTGTCGAAGCTGTACTTCTTGTAGTCGTAGCCCGCCTTGAGGGTCAGCGTGTCGGGCAGGACCTCCCACGCCAGATCCAGGTGGGCGATGTCGTTGCGGTTGTTGGCCCCCTGCGGCCGGATGCGGACCTCGCTGGTGGTCGTGTTGGCGACCGTGGTGGGCTGCGTGCCGGTGGTGACCTGCGGGACGCCGACGATCTGCAGCGCGCCGTTCGGCACCGTCGGGTCGAAGGGGTACTTGATGACCGGCAGGCGGTCGTCGTTGCGGAAGTCCAGCGTGTAGCCGTTGACGTTGAGCGCATCCAGCGTGACCGTGGTCTGCACCGGGTTGCGGAACTTGGAGTCCGCGCGGCCCACCTTGGCATTGAGCTTGAGGTGGTCGGTGAGCTCCTGCTCCAGCGTCAGGCTGGGCTGGCGGAAGGTGGTGGTGAGCTCGTCGTAGCGCGACTCGGCGCGGATGTCGACGCCGTTGAAGACGCCGTACTGGAGCGCGCCGTTGGGCGCGTACTGCGCCTCGACGACGCTGGTCTGCGGCTTGCCGCCCTGGCTCGCGGTGCGGCTGAAGGAGATCGCCTCGAGAAAGTCTTCGCGCCGCGTCGCATCCAGCTTCGAATACAGCATGTCGAAGGTGAGCAGCGTGCGGTCGGTGGGCTTGAACTGCACCGAGCCGGTCAGGCCCAGCCGGTCCTGGTCGTGGGTGAGTCGGCCGTAGCGCGGCAGGCGCGGGTGGAAGTTGTCGGCGCTGCTGGCCAGGCTGTAGGCCGAGCTCGCGCCGGCGGACGCCGGCAGGCGCGGCACGCCCTGCGCGGCCGGGCCGCAGTTGGCCGCGGTGGTGGCGGGATTCGCGGGCGTCGTGCCCTGCGGCGAGCACCAGCCGCCCGAGGATGGGCCGTTGTCCCAGCGCACCGTGGAGAAGCCTTCCTCGAACAGCCGGCGCTTCGAGTACGCGCCGGACACCAGCACGCCCAGCCGCTTGTCGAGGAAGACGTCGCTGATCAGGAAGGCGGCGCGGGGGTCGGTCTCGCGCGCCAGGTCGTTGTAGCGCGCCTTCACCGAGGCGGTGATCACGCGCTTGTTGAAGTCGAAGGGCCGCGCCGCCTGCAGGTCCACCGTCGCGCCGAGCGAGCCTTCGTCCACTTCCGCCGAGCTGCTCTTGCGCACGGTGATGGTGTTGAAGAGCTCGGAGGCGAAGACGTTGAAGTCGAAGCCGCGCGAGCGGTTGGCGCCGCCGGAGCTGTCGGTGCCGCCCGTGGTGGCGAGCGCCTCGATGCCGTTGATGCGCACCCGGGTGAAGTCGGCGCCCAGGCCGCGCACCGTGATGTTGCGGCCTTCGCCGGCGTCGCGGTCGATCACGACGCCGGGAACGCGCTGCAGCGATTCGGCCAGGTTGGTGTCGGGGAACTTGGCGATGTCCTCGGCCTTGATGACGTCGACGATGCCGCGGTCCTGGCGCTTGGCGTTCAGCGCGCTTTCCAGCGACGCCCGGATGCCGGTGACGACCACCGTCTCGAGCGCCTTGTCGCTGGCGGCGGCGGAGGCCGCCGGCGCGGCCGGTGCCGGGGCGGCCTGGTCCTGGCTCCAGGCGGGCAGCGTGAGCGTCGCCGTGCCCAGCAGGCAGGCGGCGAGGCGGGTCAGGCGGGGCGTGGGCGACGCGGCGCGATGCGCGCGGCGCTGACGATCGGACGAGGTCGTCCCGAGGCGAGTCCCATGACGGTGGGGCATGACGTTGTCTCCAAGGTGCTTCTGCGGCCGCGGGCTCGGGATCGTGGCCCTCGCTCTCGCGGCATCGGTCGGTCGCGGGCGCACGCAGGGCGCCGGCAGGTCGGGAGCGGCCGTCGCTGCAGTGCGATCGCCGCCTCGGTACTGCGGATGTCTGCGATCCGCGCCGCGCGCGGACCCTGGGGTCAGGTCGGGGTCAGAGGTAGTCCTCGCGCCGTGGCGAGAACTGGTCCAGCAGCGTGCTGCCGGGCTCCAGCGCGACGACGCCATGCGTCGTCAGCCGCGGCGCGACGAAGGCGTCGCCCGGCTTGAGCGTGCGTTTCACGCCGCCGACCTCGCAGGCGAAGGAGCCGCTCAGGACGAACGCGATCTGGTCATGCGCGTCGTGCGCATGCGGCGTCCCGATGGCGCCTTCGTCGAACTGCACCAGCACCGACATCAGCTCCGGCGTGTGGCCGACGATCTTGCGGCGGATGCCGTCGCCGAGCTCGGTCCAGGGCGCGTCGTCGTTCAGGAAATACGGATTCATCGGGGCGGTCTCCTCGCGATCCCGGCAAGCGCCGGTGCGGCTGGCGCCGGGAGGGTCCCGGCCGTCGTTGCGAGCAACTATAGCGAGGTCGCGAAAAATTGAAACAGCGGTTCACTACATAGAAACCATAGTTCCGGGAAAGTCCGCAGGCCCGTACGCTTCGCTCCCATCAGTCGCCGGAAGCACCCCGATGCCGGGTGTTTCCTTCCGCCGCCGCGCGATGCCGCGCGGCTCGGACACCCCCACCGCACCGAGGAAGACATGGACATCCGCCAACCCATCCACAGCGAGCATGCCCGCACGCTGGACACCGAAGGCCTGCGCCGCCAGTTCCTGGTCGAGGACCTGTTCCAGCCCGACCGCGCGACGCTGACCTACAGCCAGATCGACCGGATCATCGTCGGCGGCATCATGCCGGTGACCCAGCCGGTGACCTTCTCGGCGGACCTGGGCAAGCACACCGGCACCGACTACTTCCTGCAGCGCCGCGAACTGGGGCTGATCAACATCGGCGGCGCGGCCCGCGTCTTCGTCGACGACACGCAGTACGAAGTCGGCCCGCGCGAGGCGCTCTACATCGGCCAGGGCGCGAAGATCGTCGAGTTCAAGAGCGTCGACGGCGCCAACCCGGCGAAGCTCTACTTCAACTGCGCGCCGGCCCACACGTCCTATCCGACGCGCAAGGTCACGCTGGCCGAGGCCTCGCCCGAGACGCTGGGCGCGCCCGAGACGAGCAACCGCCGCACCATCTACAAGTTCCTCGTGCCCGACGTGCTGCCGACCTGCCAGCTGCTGATGGGCATGACGCAGCTGGAGCCGGGCAGCCTGTGGAACACCATGCCCTGCCACCAGCACGACCGCCGCATGGAGGTCTATTTCTACTTCGACATGAAGGCCGACGCGGTGGTCTTCCACATGCTGGGCGAGCCGACGCAGACCCGCCACTTGGTCGTGCGCAACGAGCAGGCGGTGATCAGCCCGAGCTGGTCCATCCATTCCGGCGTCGGCACCCAGGCCTACACCTTCATCTGGGGCATGGTCGGCGAGAACCAGGTCTTCAAGGACATGGACCACGTGCCGATGACGACGCTGCGCTGAAGCGCCGCGGCTCGCGACCCCACCCGACCAAGGGAATGAACGAGATGATCCTGGACAACTTCCAACTCGATGGCCGCGTGGCCATCGTCTCCGGCTGCAACACCGGGCTGGGGCAGGGCATGGCGGTGGCGCTGGCGCAGGCCGGCGCGCACATCGTCGGCGTCAACGTGTCCGACCCGGTCGAGACCCGGACCGAGGTCGAGCGCCTGGGCCGGCGCTTCCTGGACCTGCGCGCCAACCTCGGCGACATCAGCTGCATCGAGGGCCTGGTGGCCGAGGCCAAGTCGCTGACCGGCCGCGTCGACATCCTGGTCAACAACGCCGGCATCATCCGGCGCGAGGATGCGATCCGCTTCAGCGAGAAGGACTGGGACGACGTCGTCGACCTCAACCTCAAGACGGTGTTCTTCTTCTCGCAGGCCGTGGCCAGGCAATACCTCGCGCAGGGCGGCGGCGGCAAGATCATCAACGTGGCGTCGATGCTGTCCTTCCAGGGCGGCGTGCGGGTGCCCTCGTACACCGCCAGCAAGAGCGGCGTGATGGGCATCACCCGGCTGATGGCCAACGAATGGGCGGCGCACGGCATCAACGTCAACGCGATCGCGCCCGGCTACATGGCCACCAACAACACCGCCGCGCTGCGCCAGGACGAGAGCCGCAACGCCGCGATCCTGGACCGCATCCCCGCGGGCCGATGGGGCGTGCCGGACGACCTGGCCGGACCGGTGGTGTTCCTCGCCTCCAAGGCCTCGGACTACGTGAACGGGTATACCGTCGCGGTCGACGGCGGGTGGCTCGCCCGCTGACGCCATGTTCGGCGCGACGGGGCCCGCAGAGGTCCCGCGCGCCCGCCGACGGAGACACGGCTCATGTATGAGAACAAGCGACTGGGCTTCCTGTTCGTCCTGCCTTTCGTGCTGGGCGTGCTGCTGTTCAAGCTCTTCCCCTTCGTGATGAGCTTCGCGCTCAGCTTCACGCAGTACGACCTGATCGACCCGCCCCAATTCGTGGGACTGCGCAACTACGAGGAGCTGGCCACCGCGGACCCGCTGTTCCGCAAGTCGCTGGGCGTGACCCTGCTCTTCGCGCTGCTGGCGGTGCCGCTGCGCGTGGGCTTCGCGCTGTTCATCGCGCACGTGCTCAATTTCAAGCTGCGCGGCATCAACTTCTTCCGGGCGGCGTTCTACATCCCGTCCATCCTCGGCGGCTCGATCGCGGTGGCGGTGCTGTGGCGCTTCGTCTTCGCGCGCAACGGGCTGGTGAACCTGGTGCTGGTGAAGCTCGGCCTCGAGCCGATCCCGTGGCTCGCCGACGAGCATTACTCGATGTGGACCATCGTGCTGCTGTTCACGTGGCAGTTCGGCTCGGCGATGGTGATCTTCCTGGCGGCGCTGCAGAACGTGTCGATCTCGCTGTACGAGGCGGCCGAGTGCGATGGCGCCAGCAAGGCCCAGCAGTTCTGGAAGATCACCGTGCCGCTGATCACGCCGGTGATCTTCTTCAACGTGATCATGCAGATGGTCCACGCGTTCCAGGAATTCAACGGCCCGTACATGATCACCGAGGGCGGCCCGCTGCACTCGACCTACGTGCTGGCGCTCTACATCTACGACCAGAGCTTCCGCTTCTTCAACCTGGGCTACGGCGCGGCGCTGTCGTGGGTGCTGTTCGCGCTCGTCGGCGGACTGGCGGCGCTGTCCTTCTGGAGCTCGAAGTACTGGGTCTTCTATTCGGGCGAGAAGGAGTCCAAGCGATGAGCCGCCTTCCCACCCCCCAGCGCCGCAGTACGCCCCTCCAACCCCCTCTCCCGCTTGCGGGAGAGGG
>NZ_VOSR01000392.1:0-2461 GCF_007997345.1 Mitsuaria sp. TWR114 | reverse complement strand
GCGCGAGCGCCTGTGGAGCGGCACCGCTGCTGCATGGCTCGGACTGCGGCCACGGCCGGAACCCACGCCGGCGCTCACGCGAGCACCCACGCCGGACCCAACGCGGAACGCCCGCACGCGGGCCTGCTGGCAGGCACGGGCGGCGGCGGTGGCGGTGGCGACTACGCGCCGCGCCCGTGGCGGCCGGTGTGCTGCTGAGGCCGTCTCCGACCCTGAGCCGCTGCGCCTTCTCTTCCTCCACTTCGCTTCGTCACCATGGACCTTCCCTCGGACAGTCCCGTGCGCCCGGTGCCGCCGTCGCCGGCCACCCCCGCGCCCCTGCATGTGCTGGAGGTCGTCGGCAACGGCATCGTCGGCGGCATGGAACGCTGCGTGGAGCGGCTCGTGGCCGGACTGGGCGGCACCGGCGATTTCCGCTTCACCGTGCTGTGCCCGTCAGAGGGCGACTTCGCGGAACGCATTCGCGCGGTCGGCGGCGAGATCGGCGTCGTCCCGATGCCGGAGGACCCGCCCTGGTCCTCGATCCAGATGGTGGCCGCGATGATCGCGGCCGAGCGGGTGGACCTGGTCCATGCGCACCTGCCCAATGCGCACCTGCTGGCGGGCCTGGCGGCGCGCCTGGCCGGAGTGCCGGCGATGACGACGATCCACGGCCGGCAGGTGATCCTGCCCGACCTGGAGATCCACCGGCTGGTGGGCAGCCATCTGAGCGTCGTCTGCCGGCAGAGTTATTACCACGCGCTGGGACTCGGCGTCGATCGCGGCCGCCTGAGCCTGGAACCCAATGGCGTGGACGTCGAGGCCTTCCGGCCCGGGCCGAGGCCGGGCGACGGCCTGCGCGCGACGCTGGGCCTCGCGCCGGAGGCGCTGGTCGCCGGCTTCGTCGGCCGGCTGTCGCCGGAGAAGGCACCCGAGGTCTTCGTGCGCGCCGCGGCGTTGTTGCTGCAGCGCTTGCCGGACGCGCATGCGGTGCTGGTCGGCGAGGGACCGATGAAGACGCAGCTGCGCGACGCGATCGCGGCGCAGGGCCTGGGGGCGCGCATCCATGTGATGGGCGGCGTCGACGACGTTCGCCCGGTCTTCCACGACCTCGACCTGCTGGTGTCCAGCTCCAACTCCGAGGCGATGCCACTGGCGCTGATGGAGGGCATGGCCAGCGGTCTGCCGGTCGTGGCGACGCGCGTCGGCGGGGTGCCGGAGATCGTCGCGCACGGTAGCACCGGCTGGCTGGTGGCGCCGCGCGACTACGAAGACCTGGCCGGCCGCATGCACCAGACGCTGACGCTGCATGAGCTGCGGCAGCGCATGGGGCAGGCCGCGCGGACGCGGATGGAGCGGCATCACCGGCTCGATCACGCGCTGCAGCGGCTGGCCGATCGGATGCGCCTCCTCGCGCGGCCGGCCGCCGCCGCCCCATCGGCGCTGACGGTCGCGCGCGAGCCGCGCATGGCCGGCGGCACTGTCGGCGGCCGAAAGACCCGATGAACACGAGCCTGTCGCCACGTCGGGACAGCGACCGTGCGAAACCCCGTCCAAACGGACGGCATGTCATTTGCCTTTCCAGAAGCGAATGCGAACAGCAGGAGCAGTCATGATCGAAGCCCCCTTGAGAGTCGCGCTGATCAGCGAACACGCCTCGCCGCTGGCCCAGCAGGGCGGCGTCGACGCTGGCGGCCAGAACGTCTACGTGTCCCATGTGGCGGCGGCGCTGGCGCGGCGCGGCCACCATGTGGACGTGCTCACCCGGCGCGACCAGCGCGCGCTGCCCACGGCCGTCGACATGCGGCCGGGCGTGCGGGTGCTCCACATCGATGCCGGGCCGCCGGAGTTCGTGCCCAAGGAGCAGCTGCTGCCCTACATGCGGGCCTTCGGCAGCGAGGCGTTGCGGCTGATGCGCCGCAGCCTGCGCTATGACGTGGTGCATGCGAACTTCTTCATGTCGGGCGTCGTGGGGCTGCGGCTGCAGCGCCAGCTGAACCTTCCGCTGGTGCAGACCTTCCACGCGCTGGGCGCGGTGCGGCGCCTGCATCAGAAGGAAGCCGACAAGTTCCCGGCCGAGCGCATCGATCTGGAGCGGCGCATCGCCTGCGAGGCCGATTGCGTCATCGCCGAGTGCCCGCAGGATGCGGCCGACCTGGTCGCCCACTGCGGCGCGCCCGCCGACCGCATCGCGCAGGTGCCTTGCGGCGTGGACCTGGAGGAGTTCGGCCCGGGCGACAAGCTGCAGGCCCGTCGACGGCTGCATCTGCGCGAGGACGAGTTCATCGTGCTGCAGCTCGGCCGCCTGGTGCCGCGCAAGGGCGTGGACAACGTGATCCGCGCGGTGGCGCATCTGCACCGCATGCCGGAGCGGCGGCCGTGGCGGCTGTTGGTCGTCGGCGGTGAATCGACGCAGCCCGACGAGACCCGCACGCCGGAGATCGGACGGCTGCGCGGCATCGCGCGCGAGGCCGGCATCGAG
>NZ_VOSR01000391.1:0-1071 GCF_007997345.1 Mitsuaria sp. TWR114 | reverse complement strand
CCCCCACCCTCTCCCCGCGCGCGGGGAGAGGGAGTAACCCGGTTGGCACCGCATTTGCGCGCATTCAACAGGGTTATGGGTAGCGGCCTCGCTTTCATTGGCTGAGGCCGGCGCGAATCCGTACCCTCCCGGACCATTCAAGAATGAATTCGTCCGGGATGAAGCAACTCGTGGTGATCGGTGGCGGCGTCGTTGGCGTCACCACCGCCTGGGCCCTGGCGGAGGCGGGGCACCGGGTGACGCTGGTGGAGCGCGAGGCCGCGCTCGCCACCGGCGCGAGCCGGGCGAACGGCGGGCAGCTCAGCTACCGCTACGTGTCGCCGCTGGCCGATGCCGGCGTGCCGCTGAAGGCGCTGCGCTGGCTGCTGGACCCCGACGGCCCGCTGCGCTTCAAGCCCGATGGCACCGCCGCGCAGTGGCGCTGGCTGGCCGCCTTCCTCGCCCACTGCCGCGGTCCGATCAACCAGCGCACCACCGAGCGCCTGCTCGAACTGGGCGCCTTCAGCCAGCAATGCTTCGGCGAGCTGCAACGCCACGCGGCGCTCGACGCCATCGAGCTGCGCACGCCCGGCAAGCTGGTCGTCTACCGGAAGGCCGAGGAATTCGCCCGCGTGGCCGCGCGCGCGCCGGGCGGACCGGAACGCGCGCTGACCCGGGACGAATGCCTCGCCATCGAACCCGCGCTGGGCGATGGCGGCGCGGACTGGCTCGCGGGTGGCATCTTCACCGCGGGCGAGGCCGTGGCCGATTGCCACGCGCTCAGCGTCCAGCTGGGCGAGCGCCTCGCGCGGCATCCGAATTTCCAGGGACGGCTGCAGGCGCAGGCGACCGGCTTCGTCGTCGAGGGCGAGCGCGTCGTCGCGCTGCGCACCGACCAGGGCGAACTGGCGACCGGCGGGGTCGTGCTGGCGGCCGGGTCGCTGGGCTCGACCGAGATCCTGATGAGCGCGCGCGACCGCGGCCTGCCGCTGTCGCGGATGCTGGGCCAGGCGTTTTCCGCCAACGGCGACGCGATCGCGGTCGGCCACGACTGGCCGCGCGCGGTCCACGCCGTCGCCGACGAGGACCAGC
>NZ_VOSR01000390.1:0-8850 GCF_007997345.1 Mitsuaria sp. TWR114 | reverse complement strand
CGCCGCCGGCCTGCTGCTGTTCATCGCCTTCTACGCCGGCGCGCTGACGCTGTTCCATCACGAGATCGAGGAATGGTCCGCCGCCGGCGAGCCCCCGGCCGGCCCGCCCCCCACGCTGGCCGACGCGCAGCGGCTGCTGGACGGCGTGCTCGCGCAGGCGCCGAAGATGGCGGCCGACATCCGCCTGCAGCTGCCCCACGACGGCCACGGCCTGCGCGCCTACGGCCAGGATCCCTCGACGAAGACCTGGCGGTCGTTCGAGCTCGGCGCCGATGGCCAGCCCCGCGAGCAGCGGGAGCGCGGCGAGCTCGGCGAGTTCATCTACCGCCTGCACTACACCGTCGGCATTCCCGGCGCCTGGGGCACCTACACGATGGGCGTGGTGTCGCTGCTCTATGGCCTGGCGCTGGTCAGCGGGCTGGTGATCTACCTGCCGGTGCTGGCGCGCGATCTCTTCGCGCTGCGCTGGGGCCGCAACCTGAAGCGGCTCTGGCAGGACGCGCACAACGCCGTCGGGCTGCTCTCCCTGCCTTTCCACATCGTCTTCGCCTGGAGCGGCGCGGTGCTGTGCATCGGTACGCTGCTGCTGGCGCCGTTCCAGTTCCTGGTCTTCGAGGGCAAGCTGCTGGCGCTGATCGGCCCGCAGGCCGGCTTCTCGCGGCCGGTCCAGGCCAGCGGGAAGCCGGCATCGCCGCTGAACGTGGAGCAGTTGGTTGCCGCGGCCACCCGGGCCGCGCCCGGCCTGGAAGTCGAACGCCTGCACATCCGCCATCACGGCGACGCCGCCGCGCAGGTGGAAGCGGACGGCCTCCTGCATGAGCGCCACCTCAGCGCGGCGGCGCGCGTGGAGCTGTCGGGCACCACTGGCGCGCTGCTGCATCCGGTCCAGCGGCCCGCGACCTACGGCAGCGGCACCGCCCTGCTGCGCGGCTTGCAGACCCTGCACTACGGCGACTTCGGCGGACTGGCGCTGCGCTGGGTGTACTTCGTGCTGGCGCTCGCCGGCGCCTTCCTCTTCTACAGCGGCAACCTGCTGTGGGTCGAATCGCGCCGCAAGCACCAGCAGGCGGCACAGCCGCGCCGCGCCAGCGTGATGGCGCGGCTGACGCTGGGCGTGGCGCTGGGCTGCATCGCGGGCATCTCGGCGCTGTTCGTCGGCACCCGGGTGCTGGGGCCGGACCGTTTCGCCGACGCGGTGCAGCCGGTCTACTTCGCGGTGCTGGGCCTGTGCGTGCTCTGGGCGATGGTCCGTCCGCTGCCAAAGGCGGCCTTCGAGCTGTGCGTCGCCGCCGCCGCGCTCACCGGCTGCATCGCGCTGGCGGACGCCGCGATGCTCGGCCCGCGCCTGCTGCGCGGCGATCTGCTGCTGTGGACCGTCGACCTGACGGCGCTGCTCGGCGCCGCGCTGTTGCTTCTGCTCGCCCGCGCGACACGGCATCGCGCCCGCAACGGCGCGCCGCACAGCGTGTGGGCGCTCGGCGCATGAGCGTCTGAACGCGGCTGGCATCGGCGTGCGGAGCCGGAGCCGGCCTTCGGCTTCCGGCAGCCGCCGACCGGGCTACTTCGAGTAGCCCGTGTCCTTGATGAACACCGACCGCCGCTCCGGGCCGCTGAAGGCGAACAGCACGCGCTGCTGCTCGCCGTTGTCGCGCTCGACGACCATGGCCCAGCGCTCGAGCCGGTAGCGTCCGGTGAAATCGGCCCCGTTGCGGCGCTGCGTCGTCCCGCCGCCGGCGCCGGCGCCGACGGCGCTCACCGACGAGGTCCCCGTGCTGCCGCCGCGCGAGTAGGACGTCGTCGCCATGCCGGTCACGCCGCCGCGGCGGCCATCGAGCCGGTGCCGAAGACCGCGCGGCCGCTCTGCTCGAACTGGCCGTCGCCATGGAAGTGGAAGCGGTTCTGCGAGCTGCCGCCGCCCAGGATCGAGTACCACGAGTGGGTGAAGGTGCCGTCCACGCGCTGCCCCGCCTCGGCGGGCTGCGCCGGCCGGCCCTGCACGGTGCGCCAGTCCTTGTCGTCGTGGTCGCGGATCTGCCACTCGTTGCCCTGGCGGCGCCACTGGATGACGCGCTCGGGCTGGAAGCGGCGCGCGCCGGCCATGTCGAGCTCGTCGGGCGGCAGGTCCAGCCGCTGGTAGCCGCTGCCGTCCTTGAGCAGCAGGTGCACGTGCTCGACCAGGCTCTCGCCGCTGGGCTGGTACCAGGTCCAGAGCAGGAAGGCGATGTCCTTGTCCGCGACGCCCTTGCCGGGCGCGGCCCGGATCGCGCGCTCGGCGGCGGCGCGACGTTCCAGCGTGGCGCTGCGCTCCGCCTCCTCACGCCGGCGGCGGTCGTCGCCGGCGAGCGCGCGCAGCGTCGGCCACAGCTCGTTGGACTTGCCCGTGATGGACTTCAGGCCGTCGCCGTAGCGCTGCAGCAGCGCCTCCTCCTGCGAGAACGCGATGCGCAGCCATTCGACCTTGCCGTCGCGCGGCGGGCGCATGTAGACCTGGGTCTCGACGGCGGCGCCCGCCACCGTCACCACGCAGCTCTGCACCACGACGCCGGCGGTCAGCGTCTCGGGCGCGCGGCAGGCGGGCTGGCCGCTCGCGCCCAGCCCGCGCAGCGGCTCACGGATGCGCGCGAAGGCGTCCAGGCCCTGGGCGCGTACGACCTCCAGCGGCGGCGCCGCCCACAACTGCATCACCTTGCCCGGCGGCAGGTCGGCCGGCTGCTGCAGCAGCCCGTCATCGACCACGCGCATCGTCCAGCCGGTCGGGGCGTCGTACGCGCGGACGGGCGAGGCGAGCACGAGGAACATCAGCCCCACCAATGACAGCGGTGGCGTCGATGGCATCGACTGCACCCGCGGCACTCGCGGTATGCGCGGCATCCACGACATCAGGCAACGGCGGAAGGCATCCAGGCGCATGACGATCCTGCGGCAATGAGGAGCGCGCAGTGTCACGGCGATGCGTCCGTCCGCCTCTCCCCAGCCCTAGGGAGTGCCAGAAATGCAAAGCGGGCCCTGAGGCCCGCCGGAGTTCCTCGAGCGACGCTCGCGGATCAGATGGAGTAACCCAGCAGCATCGCCACGCCGGCTTCCTTGTTGGGACGCTTGAAGCCGTCGCGGGTCAGGCGGTTCATCGGGATCGACAGCGACGAGGTCTGGAACCACTTGGCGTAGAGCTGGTCGATCTCGCCGCTGGCGTAGATGCGGCTCAGCACGCGGTCCACGATCGAGCCGAGGCGGGTGTCGCCCTTGCGCATCATGATCCCGTAGGGCTCGACCGAGAACGCCATGCCGCCCAGGCTCAGGCTGTCCTGCGCCTTCTCCTTCGAGGTCAGGCCCAGCAGCAGCGCGTCGTCCTGCGCGAACGCGCGGGCCTTGCCCTCGCGCAGCGCCTTGAAGGCATCGCCGTTGCTGGCGTACTGCACCAGCTGCATCTTGGCTTCGCCCGACTTGTTCAGCTGGTTGAACAGCTTCTCCGACGTGGTGCCCTTGGTCAGCGCGATCGTCATGCCGTCCAGGTCCTTGGTCGTCTCGACCCGGGTGCCGTTGGGCAGCAGCACCCGCATGCCGGCGACGAAGACGGTGTAGCTGAAGTCGACCTGCTCCTGCCGCGCCTTGGTGTTGGTCGTGGAGCCGCACTCCAGGTCGATGTCGCCCTTCTGCAGCTTGGGGATGCGGTCGGCGCCCGAGACGACGACGTACTCGACCTTCAGCTCGGGCAGCTTGAGTTCCTTCTTGATCTCGTCGACGGCCGCCAGGCACAGCTCGACGGTGTAGCCCTGGCCCTGCTTCTGCTCGTTGACGAAGGAGAACGGACGGGACGTCTCGCGCACGCCCAGCGTGATCGTGCGGGTCTCCTTGATGCGGGCCATCGTGTCGATGGTGGAGCCGGCGGCGCTGGCCGACAGCGACGTCAGCGCGGCGGCGGACATGACAAGGACGCCGCTCAGGCGCCGGATCGCGGAGGACATGGTCGAAGTTCGGGTCGGTGAAAACCCTGAATTCTAGGGATACGTCCTCACCGAAGCGTCACCAGCCACCGCCGCTCGACCACCGGTTCCCTACCGCCCAGGCGCAAGCCGCACCCTTCCGTGAAATCAATCACGGGTCGATAACCGGACTCACCGTGAAGGCGCCGTCAAGGGCGCGCCGCCTGCCGGCTGGCCGCGCACCAGCTGGCGCATCAGCAGCGCGGCCACCAGCGTCGATCCGATCACGACGTAGCCCACCTGGCCGAAGTCCTGGACGTGGCGTCCGGCCCGATGTGGACGATGTGGCCCGCCACCAGCGAGGCACCCCGCCGGCGAGCTGCTGCAGCGCCGAATTGATCGCGTTGAACGAGCCGCGCTGCTCCGGCGCGGGCACGCCGGCGAGGGTCGCCTGGGCCGGGATCATGCGCGAGAAGATGCCCACGAACATCACCACGTTCACCAGGATCAGCAGCCACAGCGGCGACGGGCCCAGGTGGGTGTAGACCGCGACCGTGGCGATGGTGATCGCGCAGCCGGCGTAGAACACCGGCATCGTGCCGACGCGGTCGGCCATGCGGCCGATCAGCGGCGAGAACACCAGCGTGCACAGGCCGGTCACCAGGTAGATCACCGGCAGGTGATCCAGCGGGATGCCGACGTTGTGCACCACGAAGGCGCTGGCGAAGGGCATCAGCATGAAGCCGCCCGTCGTCAGCAGCGCGGTCAGCGCGAAGGCCAGCTGCTGGCGCGACACCCGCACCGTCTGCAGCAGGTGCCGCCCGGCGCTGTGCCGGCCGGTGCCGGCCGCGCCGAGGTGCGCATTGACCGGCTGCAGCCGGGTCGCGATCACCAGCGCGGCGAGCAGCCCGAACAGCACGATCGCGATGAACGGCGCATGCCAGTCGAAGCGCGAGGCCAGGAAGATCGAGAACGGCAGCCCCAGCACCTGGCTGGCCGCGAAGCCGCCCTGCAGCAGGCCCATCACGCGGCCGCGCTGCGCGGGCGGGAACAGGTCGGCGGTGATGGCCATGACGATGGAGCCGATGACGCCGCCGAACAGGCCGGTGACGATGCGCGCCGCCAGCAGCGACACGAAGCTGGTGGCCAGCCCGCACCACAGCGTGCCCAGCAGGAAGCCGCCGAAGAAGAACAGCAGCAGCCGCTTGCGGTCGAAGCGGTCGGCGAAGCCGGCGGTCAGCAGGCCGGCGATGCCGGCGCTGAAGGCGTAGGCCGAGACGGCCGTGCCGAACTCGCCGGCGCTCATCCGCAGCGCCGGCATGATCATCACGCCCAGCGGGGACATGATCATGAAGTCCAGCACGACGGCGAATTGCAGCAGCGCCATCAGGCCGGCGGCCAGGCGTTGGTAGGGCGTGAAGGGCTGCATCGCGGCGGGTGGGGCCGCGGATGTCGCCGTGGATGTCGCGGCGGGTGTGCCGGCGGGAGCGGATTGGTGGTCGGGCATGGGTCGCGATTCTGCGCACCGCCTGTCCCGACTGCGTAAAGACATGGCGTAAAGACATCGCCGGCATCCGGAGATTGCCGCGGGCCGGCGGACGTCAACCCCCTTTTCACCAGAAACAGGGGATGAATCGCGGCGGCACGAGGTCTAGACTGGCGCCACGCTGGCAAGGTGCCGCGCATCGACGCACGACAGTGCGCGCGCGGCCGCCGGCAGGGGCCAGGGAGCGGTTCTCTTCGGGGCGTTCGATGCCGAGCCGGGAAGCGCTTCTCCGCATCATCGAGATCCACAGCCAGGTCGCCCAGCTGGGACTGGACCTGGCCGGCGTGATGTCGCTGTCGGTCCACGGCACGCTGGAGCTCGTCGACGCCGACGGCGCCGCGATCGAACTGGCCGAGGGCGAGGACCTGGTCTACCGCGCCGTCGCCGGCGCCGCCTCCCACCAGCTGGGCGTGCGGGTGCGCCGCGACGGCAGCCTCTCCGGCACCTGCCTGCGCCAGGGCATCCCGCTGATCTGCGAGGACGTCGAATCCGACGGCCGGGTCGACCTCGAGGCCTGCCGCCGCGTCGGCCTGCGCTCGATGGTCGTGCTGCCGCTGTCGCACCAGGGCACGCCGGTGGGCGTGCTCAAGGCCTTCTCCGCCCGCACCCGCAACTTCGGCAACCGCGAGGTGGAGGTGCTCTCGCTGATGTCCAAGGTGCTGGGCGCCGCGATGTACTGGGCCACCCGCTACGGCCGCGACGACCTCTTCCACCGCGCCACCCACGACGACATGACCGGCCTGGCCAACCGCTCCCTGTTCATGGACCGGCTGCGGCATGCGACCGCGGAGGTCGAGCGCGGCGATCCGCCGATCGCCGTGCTGCTGCTGGACATGGACGGCCTGAAGCTCATCAACGACAGCCTCGGCCATGCCGCCGGCGACGCCGCGCTGATCGAGTTCAGCCGCCGCCTGGCCATGGCCACGCGGGAGTCGGACACGGTCGCGCGGCTGGGCGGCGACGAGTTCGCCGTGCTGCTGACCCACGCGGGCTCGGCCTCGACGCTGGCGACCACGCTGGACCGCATCCAGACGGCCGTCGAGGGGCCCTTCGCCTACCTGGACCGCGTGCTGCGGCTGCGCGCCAGCATGGGCGCCTCGCGCTGCCCGGAAGACTGGCGCGACGCGACGGCGCTGATGGAGTGCGCCGACATGCGGATGTACGAGGCCAAACGCACCCGCCAGGGCCGCGACCGCACCGGCCCCGTGCCGCTGGACCCGCCGTGCTGACCGTGCTCTGCTGACCGCGTGCTGGCGGCCGGGCGCCCTGTCGAGCGCCGAAACCGTGCGGGCGGTCACGCGGCGCGCCGCGCCCGCGTGCATGTCCGCATTCCCTTGTCACGGCCGCTGCTGATAATGCCGGCACATCAAGAGCCCGCAGGGAGGGACCGATGACCGACATGGTGTTCGCCGACGAGCTGCCGGAACCCGGGGAGGAGAGCCGGAGCCGCGTGCTCGATCCGTGGGTGGTGATGATCGTCGACGACGATCCCGCCGTGCACCAGGTCACGCAGCTGGTGATGGCGGACTTCGAGTTCGCCGGGCGCCGGCTCCAGTTCCTGAATGCCTACAGCGGCAGCGAGGCGCGCGACGTGCTGCGCGACCGCCACGACATCGCGCTGATCCTGCTGGACGTGGTGATGGAGTCGGAGCACGCCGGGCTGGACGTCGCGCGCTTCATCCGCGAGGAGCTGCGCAACACGCAGGTGCGCATCGTGCTGCGCACCGGACAGCCGGGCCAGGCGCCCGAAGAGCATGTCATCAAGACCTACGACATCAACGACTACAAGGAGAAGACGGAGCTGACCAAGCGCAAGCTGATCACCGTCTTCTACTCGGCGCTGCGTTCCTACCGGGACATCGTGATCCTGTCGCAGTCGCGCGCGGCGCTGCGGCGCTCGATCGATGCGATCACGCAGATCCACGACTCGAGCAACCTGCGCCACTTCGCATCGGCGCTGCTGGAGCAGGTCGGCCACATGCTGGGTTACCAGGCGCAGGGCCTGTGCGCGAGCCGCATGTACGCGGCCTCGCATGCCGAGGGCCGGCTGCAGGTGCTGGCCGCCACCTCCGAGTACCAGGGGCTGCTGGCCGGCAACCGCCTCACCGACCTGCCGCCCGACGTGCGCGACGCGCTGGACCAGGCGCTGGTCACGCGCGAGAGCCGCTTCGAGGACGGGCGCTTCATCGGCTACTACCAGACGCACTCGGGCAACGAGAGCCTGCTGTACATGGTGCTGTCGGATCCCATCGACGACGAAGGGCGCGAGATGCTGGACATCTTCTGCGCCAACGTCGCGATCGCCTACGAGGGGCTGCTGGCACGGGATCGGGCGCGCTGAAGCGGCCTATCATCGCGGCCGCTTTCCCGGGATTTCCGGGTTTCGGAATTCCGCGGTTCCGCGTTCATGCATCAGCTTCGCCTCTTCTTCATCGCCCTGCAGTTCTTCACCCGCGTGCCGGTGCCGCGCTGGGTCGGCTTCGAGCCGGCCTGGCTGCAGCAGTGCGCGCGCTACTTCCCGCTGGTCGGCGCGGTGGTGGGCGGCTGCTCGGCGCTGGTGCTGTGGGGCGCGATGCAGCTGTTCCCGGCCACGGTGGCGGTGGGGCTGGCGATGGCCGCCAGCGTCTGGCTGACCGGCGGTTTCCATGAGGACGGGCTCGCCGACAGCTGCGACGCGCTCGGCGGCGCGGTGTCGCGGGAGAAGGCGCTGGCCATCATGAAGGACTCGCGCATCGGCAGCTATGGCGCGCTGGGGCTGATCCTGGTGCTGGGCCTGAAGGCGGCGGTGCTGCTGGGCTTGGCGGACACCGATCCGGCGCTGGCGGCGCTGGCGATCGTGTGGGCGCATGTGGCGTCGCGCGCCGCGCCGGTCTGGCTGCTGCATGCGCTGCCCTACGCCGGCGATGCCGACCACGCCAAGGCCAAGCCGCTGGCGACGCAGATCAGCGGCCCGGGCCTGGGCATCGCGCTGGGCCTGGTGGTGCTGGCGACGGCCGTCGGCGCCTGGCTGACGCCGGAGAACGTGCCGCTGATGCTGGGCGCGGTGGTGGTCGTTGCGGGGCTGACCTTCTACATGCAGTCGATGCTCGAGCGCCGCCTGCACGGCTACACCGGCGACACGCTGGGCGCGACGCAGCAGGTCGTGGAGCTGGGCGCGCTGCTGGCCTTCCTGGCGCTGGCGCCGCTGTTCCCGGTGGACTGACGATGGGCGACGGTGTCGACGCCAACGCCCGCTCTGGCGTCCAGGCGCGTGCGCAGGCGCAAGCCCATGCCGATTCCGATGCCTATTCCCATGCCCAGGCCCGCGCCGACGGGGCCGTCGTTGTCTGGCGGCATCCCCGTCCGGAAGGCGCGAGCGGCCTGTGCGTCGGCGCGCGCTGCGAC
>NZ_VOSR01000039.1:0-38938 GCF_007997345.1 Mitsuaria sp. TWR114 | reverse complement strand
CGCTGCTGGTGCTGGGCGCGCTCGCGCTGCGCGTCGCTCCGCGGCTGAATGCCCTCGCGCTCGGCGAGGCCGCGGCCGCGCACGTCGGCATCGACGTCGAACGGCTGCGCTGGCAATGCATCGGCATGGTCGCGCTGCTGTCGGCGCTCGCGGTGGCCTGGTGCGGGAGCATCGGCTTCATCGGCCTGATGGCACCTCATCTGGCGCGTCAGCTCGTCGGCGCGGACCAGCGCCGTGTGCTGCCCAACGCCATGCTGGCCGGCGCCTTGCTGCTGGTGGTCGCGGACAGCTTCGCGCGCACCCTCGCGGTGCCGGCGGAAATCCCGGTGGGCGTGTTCAGCGCGCTCATCGGCGCGCCGTGGTTCCTGGTCCTGCTGCGCGGCGCGGTGCGTCGCATGGGGAGCGCGTGATGGCTTCGCTGCTGACTTTGCAGGACGTGCGCGTGACGCTCGGCGGCACGGCGATCGGGCCGGTGACGGTGCGCGTCGAGCCCGGCGAGCGCATCGCGATCCTCGGTCCGAGCGGCGCCGGCAAGTCGACGCTGCTGCGCCTGATCGCGCGGGAACTGCGTCCCTCGGCCGGCCTGCTGCATTTCGACGGACGGCCGCTGGCCACGTGGTCCTCGAGCGACCTTGCGCGACGTCGCGCGGTGCTGCCGCAGCAGCATGGCGTCGCGTTCGGGCTGCCGGTCGAGCTGGTCGTCGCCCTGGGTCGCGTGGCGCGCCAGGGCGATGGCCACCAGGACCGGATCGTGCGCGAGGCCCTGACGCACGCCCAGGCCGAGCACCTGCACGGCCGCCGCTTCGACACCTTGTCCGGCGGCGAGCAGGCGCGCGTGCAGCTGGCGCGCGTCTTCGCGCAGGCCTGGGATGCGCGCGACGGGCTGCTGCTCGTCGACGAGCCGGTCGCCGCGCTCGACCCCGGCCTGAGCGTCTCGCTGATGGCCGCGATGTCCGACTTCGCCGCGGCGCGCGGCCATGCGCTGGTCGCGGTGCTGCACGACCTCAACCTGGCGCTGAACCATTTCGACCGGCTCTGGCTGCTGAAAGCGGGCCGGATGCTGGCCGACTGCGACGCGCTGCCGTCGACGCTGCCGCTGCTGGAGCAGCTCTACGACACGCGGCTGCGCCTGCTGGCCGACGACCATGGGCTCGCGATCCTGCCGCTGCTGGGCCACCTGACGGGAGCGCGCGCGTGACCGCGCCCGCCCTGCGCCTGCACGGACTCGCGCCTCGCTGGAGCGGCTGGGCGATGACCGCCGCGGTCCACGCGGCGATGCTGCTCGCGCTCGCCAGCGCCTTCGCACCGCAGCGCTCCGCGCCGGTCTCGATGGCGCCGACGGGCATCAGCGCGCGGCTGCTGCCGTTCACCACGACGTCCGCCGCCGCCGCGATGGCGCCATCGGCGACCACGATGTCGCCGATCGCCTTGCCGCGCTCCGCGCTCGATGCACCGCCGGTTCCCGACCTGCCGCCGCCCCTCGTCGAGATCGCCGCGACTCCCCCGCTCTCTCCGCCAGCCTCATCGCACTTGGACACCCCTGTGGCCAGCGGCGTGACCAACACCGGCGCCAGCAGCGCCACCAGCACGGCCACCGCCCCTGCCGCTGGCGCCACGGTCGCTGTCGACACGAACGCCATGCCCGCGCGCCAAGCCGCGGCGGCGACAACGACCACGGCCGTGGCGCCGCTGCCCGCCGTGGTGCAGCCACCCTCACCGACTGCCACCGACCTCCCCGCCACGCTGCCCGCCGATCAACCGCTTGTGCAGCGAGCGCCAGACGGCCCGCCACTACCCAGCACTGCTGCGCGATCGCGGCATCCAGGGCCTGGTCCGACTGCGCGTGAAGGTCGATCCCGAGTGGCGCGCGGCCGAGGTCGTCATCGCTGGCGGCAGCGGCTGGCGCCTGCTCGACGAAGCGGCGCGTCGCGTCGCCGAGTCCTGCCCGTACACCCCGGCCCGCCGCGGCGACCAACGCCTGGCGAGCTGGATCGAATACCCGGTGCGCTTCGCGCTCCAGGCCGCCCCCTTGCAGTAAGGAGTCCTCGCCATGTGCGACAAGTCCACTTCCCCTTCGTTGTTGAGCCTGCTGGCCCGCGCCGACGCCGGCCTCGGCGGTGCGCCGGGCGACGCCCCGTTGCCGATGGGGACCCGCGGCCCGGTGACTGGCGCCGGCGTCTTCATGCAGGAAGGCGAGGCCGTGCCCGCCGCGGTGGCGGGGCTTCCGCTCGCGCAGGCGCTGGCACGCGGCGAGGCTCCCGCGTCGACCGCGGCGCCGAATGTTGAGGACACGCCGGTGCCGCGCGGCTCGCGCCGTCGACGCCTGTGGGAACTGCCGTCGCAGGCCCTGTGCCCGGTGATCGGCGTGTGCCTGCCGATGCCGGTGCTGCGCCGCAAGCTGGGCAAGCTGCTCGGCGGTCAGGCCCTGAGCAACGACTACGAGATGCACTGCGGCGCGATCAACGAGTGCGCGCGGCGCGGGCCGGTGTCGGAGATGCTTCAGAAGGAGCTGGACCAGCGCTTCGCGATCGCGCTGCGGCAGTCGTCGCAGCACAAGACCGCGGAGGCGCTGACGCGCTGGTGGCATGCCGCGCAGCAGGGCAACGACGTCGGCGGCGCGCTGTGGGGTGCGCTGACGCATGCGCGCTGCGACGCTGCGCTGCAGGAGCAGATCCTGCGCGACATCCACATGCTCCAGCACCAGGTCGGCGCCGCGAATCGCGCGGACCTGCAGCGGCTCGACGAACTGCAGGACGAGCACGCGGTCCTCACGCGCGAGCTGGCGCAGGCCCAGTCCCGCAGCACGCGCCTGCTGGCCGAGCGGGCACGCGAGCTCGAAGCCTCGCAGGCCGAATGCCTGCGCCTGCGCGGCGAGCTGATGGCGCGCGACACCCTGGCAGCGGGGCTGCGCGAGGAGCTGCAGCAGCTCGAGGACAGCATCCCGGGACTGCGGCATCGGCACGAACAGGCCAAGCACCTGCAGACGCAGCAGGAGCGCATCCATCAGCTGGAGCGAGCGCTGCTGACCGCCCGCCAGCAGGCCGAGCGCGAACAACGGCGCGCGGACGAGCTGCAGCAGGCGCTCGCGCTGGCGGAGCGGCAGTTCCAGCACCCGATCCAGGAAGCGCACGACGCCTCGACGTCGACGCTGCCGTCGCTGGATGAGCGCTCGGTGCTGTGCGTCGGCGGCCGGCCGGCAGTGGTGCCGATCTACCGCCAGTTGATCGAGCGCACCGGCGGCCGTTTCCTGCATCACGACGGCGGGGAGGAGGACGCGGTGTCCAAGCTCGACGCGAGCCTGGCGGCCGCGGACCTGGTGATCTGCCAGACCGGTTGCATCAGCCACGACGCGTACTGGCGCGTGAAGGACCATTGCAAGCGGCACAACAAGCAATGCGTCTTCGTGGACAAGCCGAGCGCGAGCGGTCTGCGCCGAGCGCTCGGGTCACTGGGTCAAACGGACCACGCGGAAGCGACGGTCGTTCAGTCGGGTCATCAAGACTGAGTCCGACCTGCGCCATGTAGCCGCCCGACGGCCCGCTGCCCCAACCTCCCGCCGGCGCTCCGCGGCAGGATGAATCAGCCCACTTCGCAATAGGCGCCTCGCCTTCGCTGCCGCCCGGCGTCGGGCAGGCAAGCCGCCTACTGTTGCTCCGTCAAGGAGCACCCATGCCTGAATGGCTCAACGCGCGCCCGCTGAGCGCCACCCTCGTCGTGCCGGGCACCGAGCGCACGCGGGAACACCCCGAGCAGCCCGCGGCCCCGAAGCTGCTGGGCGATGCCGACCATCCCCTGCGCTCACGCGCGCAGCGCGAGCCCGATCAGGCCGAGGTGCTGAAGGTGTCAGGACGGGCCATGGCCGATGCGCCGTCGAACATGGACCGGCCAGGCAGCTCGAAGTTGCGTCGTCGCGTGGCCGCTCATTCGCCGGCGGGGCTGATCCCTTCGGCCTTTCCGGCGCCGATGTCCAGCTTTCTCACTGGCGAGAAGAACGGCACCCCGGTGCCGCTGGGGGCGCATCAGTCGAGTGGTGGCATGCACCCCGTCCACCACAGCCGCGCGGCGGAGGTGGTGCGCGCGCCGGTCGACCCGGGTTTCAGCGAACGGCTGGATGCCGCCAAGGACGCCTTCGATGCCGCGGCCCACAAGCATCGGGCCGCGCCGGGAGGAGACACGCACGACGCACTGCGCGCGGCGGCCGCCGATCTCGATGCGGTGCTGTCTTCGGCGCAGCTGCGCAATCTCGGAGCGGCAGCCCGCATGCACACGGCGACGCGAGTACGGCTGGACTTCGCCGTCGGCGAGCTCGATCGCGTCGACCAACAGCTCGGTGCGGCCGGTCCCGGGCACCGACCGGCGCTCGAGGAGGTGAAACGTCAGCGGCCGGCGATGCAGGTGGCGGCCGAAGGCGCGCAGCACATCCAGGAGTATCACGACGCGGCACTGAATGCGGCCGAACATCGCCTGGTGGCGTTGATGCAGGCGCATCCGCCTGGCTTCATGGCCACCGAGCCCACCCCCGCGCTCACCGCCCAGCTGAGGGCGCTGGCGCATCGGTTGCCCAATCAGCCGCTGAAGGAGGCGATGTCGCGGTCGTCGATGGTCGAGGCCACGTCCCGCATGCTGGCGCATGTCACGGGCGGCGACGCCGCGCGCGGTGCCGACGCGCTGCGGGCATTGATGGGCGCGCCCACCTTGAGCTGGATGGCGACCGCCGGGAACGATGGGGCTGCGCAGGCCGAGGCCGACGTGCAGGCGCTGTTCCGCCTGATGAGCGGCGTGCACCGCGGCACCGAGGTCCTGATGCTCGCCGCGCGCGACCAGGCCACGATCGCGGAGGTGGCGCCGCAGTCGCTCGATGTGCGGGCCTTCTGGCGCGCCGATCTGGCACAGCGCCAGGAATCCTCGGAACCCGTGCGAGCCTGGCTCGAAGGCGCCAAGCGCGCGGCCATGGCCAGCGCCGAATCAGGCATGGACGCGGTGATCAGCCAACGCGACCTGGCGGCGCTGCGCGCGGTGCGCATGGGTTTCGTCTCCAATGCATCGGACTCGCACTACGGCCGCGTCAACAAGCGCTTGACCAAGATGGTCACGCAATGGATCGACCGGGCGCAGGCGCCCGAGGCTGGAATGGCGAGCCGGGTCCAGCAGATGCTCGGCCTGGGCGGCGCGTCCGCGGCGGACCTCGAGCGGGGTACCGCGCGCCAGCGACAGGAGCTGGACCCGCCCACCCTGAATCCGCTGGGCAAGAAGACGCCGCTGCGTGCCGGCGTGCTGGAGCGGCTCGACACGGTGGGGGCTTCCGTTGGCGTGCGCACGCCATCGGTGCAGGTGCGCGAGCATCTGGTCGCCGCCGCCCATGCGCTGGAGCAGGCGGGTGGCCAGCTCATCGACCAGGCCTTCGCACGGCGAGAGGCCCCGTCGCCCGAGATCGCCCTCGGCCGTGCGCTCGGTGCCTTCATGCAGGCGCACCCCGATCTGCCGCCGACTCACACGCCGACCGGCGCCGAGATGGCGTCGATCCGGGCGCAGGCTCGCGAGGCCCTGCAGGGCGCGCCGGTGCCCATGCCGCCCGCCGGATCGCTGCTCGCCATGGCCATGCGCGCGGCCTCCATGCTGCAGGCCGTCTCGGCCCGCTCCCCGCGGCCCGCGACGCAGGACGAGGCGCAGACGGCCGCGTTGGTGGCCCGGGCGAATGAAGGCCTGTCGGCGGCCCATCGCTTGCTGTCTCCGGCGACCGATGCTCGACAGCGCTTCGTCGACGATCTGTGCGCCAAGCTCGACGGCTGGGACCTGCGCACCCGGCTGCGCGGCAGCGACGGTGGCGTCATCGGCGCGGGCTTGCTGTCGAACATGTCGATCTCCACGCCGGCGGCGGGCCACCCGCTGATCACGCCGGTGGCGAGCGCCCAGGTGAAGCGCGAAGCCTTCATCGACATCTTCCATCCCATGCAGGGCCTGCAGATCACCGCCGGCTCGATCCGGCAGACCGGGGGCGAGGTGGGGCTGAGCGCGGGCCCGACCTTCAAGCTCGCCGAGGACGTGCTGGGCTTGCGCCTCTCCGGTGGCCTGAAGGGCGGCTACAACAGCACGCAGGTCGATGGCGCCATCATGCGCATCCGTCGCGAGCCAGGGCGGCTGCCCGAGATGATCGAGCACCTGAAGAACGTGGTGCGCGACCTCGCCCAATGGGACACGCTGCAGGACGAACGCGGACAGCCCTTCGATGACGCGGTCGCCGCCCTGCTGGCGCGCAACGGGAAGCTGATCATTTCCGACATGACGCAGGACACCTCGAGCAGCGTGCTGGAGCTGTCGGCGTCCGCCGGCCTCAGCGTGGGTGACCCGCGCCCGGGCCGGCGCAATGCCACCTTCGGGCCGAATGCCTCGGTGCAGCTGTCGACCGAGCGGCAGCAGCAGCTCTATGCGGACCATTCGGGCAACGTGCGCGTGCTCAATGAACAGGTGTCGATCGCGCATCACAAGTTCCGCGCCACGGCCAGCCTCACGGCCAACGTGGGCGACCCGAACAACTATCCGCGTCCGCCGCATCCCGCGCATTCAGCACCAGCGCCGGCATCAACGCCGGCGCCAGCGCCGTCTCCCTCGGCGGCGCCGCCGGAATCCACCGGGATCACCGGCGTGAAGGGGCCGATGCTCCTTTCCGGCACCCGCGAATTCGGCCAGTCCTATGAGAAGGTGTCGGTGACGGTGCTCGACTTCGCGGGCACCATCGATGCGGACCACGACCGCTTCTACAACTCACCGCAGCCCTTGATGGCCGAAGTCGAGCTCAACCGCGAGCAGTGGATCCAGCGCTATCTGGAAACGCTGAGCGGCTGGACCGAGGAGCAGAAGCAGACCCAGGGTCGGGACCTCGCCCACCGCGACCTCGACCGCTTCCTCGAGCAGGCCCAGGCGCTGCAGACCAGCAACTTCGCGCACTACAACATCCACGACACGATGATGCCGCAGGCCTCGGGTCACTTCGAGACGCTGTACATGCTCAAGGACGTCGCCAGCGTGACCGGCAACGACGCGATGGCCCAGTCGGTGAAGGCCGACCGCGATCAGCTGCTGAACGAGCCGTCCACGTGGCGGCGTTCGACGATGAACCTCTTCGAGCGCGGCAGGTCTTCGGCCGTCGACGGGATCAACGTCGTCATCAAGGCGGGGCGCACGCAGGCGGCGGACGCGCAATTGCAGATCGCCGAATACCCGTCGCGCAATCCCGCGCCGCCGCCGCCGGCTTGAGCCGGAGCGAATCCCACGCTACTGGATCTGCGCCGTGCCGCCGGGACTGGCGGCGGCATCGCGCCTGCGCTGCCGCGCGCGCTTGATGGCCATCACGGCGGCACCCGCGGCAAAGCACAAGCTCCAGAGGATGAAGGTCAGCCCCAGCGACATCGCTGCCTGGCGCACGCCTTGAATGACCGAAAGGCTTGCCCATCTCAGCGCCTGGTCCTCGTGCGCGAAGCCGTACCAGCCTGCAACGCCGCACACCAAGCCGACGAACGCCAGCCCGCCAGCAAGACGCAGCATCGGAGCCGACCGCACATAGAGCCGCTGGTTGAGCTGTTCGTTGCCGATCTTCTCGCCCAGCGCGCTCCGTCTCAGGATTTCGAGCGTGTCGGGCTCAATGATGTGCACGAGCGTGTGGGTCAGGATCATGGTCGACAGTTGCGGCATGTTCGTCAGGCCGGGGTCCACCCGGATCACGCGCCCGCTGGCGGTGTGCAGCCGAAACCACCCGCGCGGCTGGGAGGTGTGATCCACCTTGACGATCTGCGTCCAGGCGGCGGATCGCCACCAGCCGAGGATGCCGCGCTGGCGCACACCCAGTTCGTTGGCGGTGACCTTGGTGATGAGGTACAGCCAGATGAGCAGCACCGCCAGTGCCGCCAGTGCGCCAAACAACGCCTCCCCCTCGCCCAGCCCCGTCGGCGACGACCGATGCAAGGACCAGAGGATGCCGCCGAAGAACATGGTCCACGCGCCGCCGAGGAATCCATAAAGCGGGCTGGCGCGGCACTCCACCGTCGTTCCACCTGCTTGCACCGGGGCCCGGAGTTCCTGCCGCAACAGCCACGCTTGATGCGCGATGGTCAAAACAGCCGGCACCAGCAGACAGGCGATCAGGAAGAGGAGGAATTTCATGGCTGGCGCGGATCGTATCGCTCGCGGGGGCGATCGGGCGATTGGGTGCCGCCGTGGATCTCGCGGCAATCCCGAGCCGGCCGGACGCTGGGCTACACGGGATGCGCTCTGCCGCTCGATCCAAACGTGTCAGACGCGAAGTCCAGGAACGAGCGAAGCTTTGGCGTCATTCGGCGGTCGGGCGCGTAAAGGATGTGCAGCGGCCGTGGGATCGGTTGGTACTTCTTGAGGATCCTGGTCAGCAGACCGGATTGGATGTCCTCGGCCAGCAATTCAGTGGGTTGCAGGATGACGCCGACGCCTGCCACTGCCGCGGCGCGAAGGGCCTCACCGCTGTCCGTCAGGAACTTGCCCTTGATGGGAACCCTGACGACGCCTTCAGGGCCTTCGAAGGACCACTCGGTTCGCAAGGAGGTGTGCGCGAACACCAGGCACTCGTGCCTGCGGAGGTCCTCCAGCGTCCGGGGATGGCCCCGCTTCTTCAGATAGGCGGGCGAAGCACACAAGACCAGTTGATGAGGCGCCAGGCGCTTGGCCATCAATCCACTGTCGGGCAGATCGCCGGTCCGAAAAGCGACGTCGAAGCCCTCATCCACGAGATCCACGGTTCGATTCGTGAGGCTGAGTTCCACCGACACGTCCGGAAATCGGCTCATGAACTCCGCCAGTCGAGGCGCCAGCGCCCTGCTTCCAAAGGTGATGGGCGCACTGATGCGCAGACGTCCACTGGGAAGCGCTCTGGACTCGTCGATCTGCGCTTGTGCCGCTTCCATTTCGGCCAGGATGTTCTTTGCCCGCTCATAGAAGAGTCGTCCGCCATCGGTCAGGCTTTGTCGCCGGGTGGTGCGGTTCAGCAGCTTGATGCCCAAGCTGCTCTCCAGCGCCCGCACCTGCCGGCCAGCCAACTGAGATGACAGGTCGAGTTCGGCCGCGGCCGCGGACATGGAACCAAGTTCCACCGTCCTGACGAAGACCTGCATGGCACCCAGTCGATCCATTTGAAACGCTCCGGACTATGTGATGAGTCACGGGCGCCATTTAATCATTGACGGCTCATATCTAGAGTTGCGTCCATCGATCGATGCCAGCCCCCTGATTTCATCCAGTTCACCGAAGGAAAACTCATGTCCGTGGTCAAGACCGCCATCCTCGCAACCGCCCTTGGCGCGTCCGCGCTCGCATCCACTGCCGCTACGACGGCAAAGGTCGGGACGGTCAAACCTACCGTCGTGCTCGTCCATGGCGCGTTCTCGGATGGCTCCACCTGGAGCCAGGTCATCCCGCTCCTCCAGGCAAAGGGCCTGAAAGTGGTCACTGCCCAGAATCCCCTGACTTCGCTGGCGGACGATGTGGCCGCCACGCGCCGCGTCCTCAGCAGGGAAACGGGTCCGGTGGTCCTGGTGGGTTGGTCCTACGGAGGCGTCGTCATCACCGAGGCGGGACAACAGGAGAACGTGAAGGCGCTGGTCTATGTCGCGGCCTATGCCCCGTCCGAGAACCAGTCGATTGCCGACCTGAACAAGGACTACCCCACGCCGCCTGGCCTCACCACGCTCGTCGCGGACAAGGATGGCTTCCTTGCCCTCACGCCGGAGGGCGTCTCCAAGTACCTGGCCCAGGACCTCCCCGAGGAGCGCACCAGGGTCATCGCCGCCACGCAGCATCTCACCCAAGGGAAGAACTTCGAAACCAAGGTGTCCGTCGCGGCCTGGAAGACGAAGCTCTCTTGGTACGTCATCAGCGAGCAGGACCACATGCTCCAGCCCGATCTTCAGCGCGCCCTGGCCAAGAAGATTCAAGCGACCGTGGTGACGCTGCCGACCAGCCATGCGCCGCACCTGTCGCGTCCGGCTGACGTGGCGGCGGCGATCCTCGCCGCGACGGCCGCCGTTTCGCCTTGACGAGTCGGGCTGCGCGGCGGCTCGGTGGGTAGCGATGCGGCACAAGGCCGAAGAGGCGCTTGATGCGCAAAGGCCAGGATGGGCGCCATCAGCAGACAGGCGATCAGGAAGAGGGTGACCTTTCTTGTACAGAGTGGACGTTCAACGTGTGAGTTCACCAGCCCGCTGTGGCAGGTCGGATGGAGCGAAGGGCTAGACGGCCCTGCAGGCCTACTCGTCGATGAATTTCCAGGTGTCCGCTCCGTCGAAGCGACGAACGCGCACAGAGGCGATGAGTTTGGGATCGAAGTTCCCTAGGTTCACTCCATGCCTGGCTCCCGCAGTGGGCTCCAGCGGCTCCCAGTGCGTGACGCAGCCACATGTCTTGCAGTGAATCCTGCGAAGCGTTCTGTCGCCCCAGATGTACTCGGCGGTGGCTTCTGGATGCGCTTCGATCCTCACGGTACCGAACTCGAAGTACACCCATGGCCCGCCAATGCGACGGCACACTGAGCAATTGCAGTCCGTAGCGACCGTGGGAGTTGACGGCAGCGTCAGTCGGACCGCGCCACAGTGACATGAGCCTTCGTGCATAGCAATCTCCAGAAACACCGGCCGGTTGGCCTCGGCGGTTGGGGGCAGGCCGCATAACGAACAAGAGCGGCGGCCGCCATGCGGCGAAGCCGGCTGGTGGACGTCCGATCGAGATGAGGTCTGATGACAGTTTGATCTTCCGCGTTGCATTGTGGTGAAAACCGACGCATCGGCACTGCGTGCTGTCCCGGAAGTCAGAGGGCTTCACCGCTCCGCGCAGCGTAGCCCACGGAGCACCTGGTAAAACGTCTCCGAACGGTATGCTCGAGGGCCGCAGCGCTGACATCCAGGCAATGTCGAATCTTCCGACTCATTCAAATCCAAGCCCTTCCCTCCGAGAACTACTGCGCGCCGGCACGCTTGCCGAGATCCAAGCTGCGATCGGTGCGGGCGCCGACGTGGCGAGCTTTCGTGACGAGCATGGCTACGATGCGATGCAGACGGTGACATTCGGATGCGGCGCGACTCGCGACGACGAGATGCCAGACCTACTTCGGTTGCTGGCCGCGCACGGCGCGCGTCTCGATGGTCAGTCGTCGCATGGCGAATCAGCTCTGAGCATTCTGTCGCGGCAATGCCGTTTCGACGCCATTCGATCCTTGCTGGAGATCGGAGCACCCGAAGACCTGCTGGCTTGGACGCCGCTGTGCCGCGAAGTAGCGTTTGGCACGCTTGAGGATGTTCGAGTCCGTGCGGCTCATTCTCCGAATGAGCTGGAGGAAAAGGATCGTTGGTCGCGAACGCCATTTGTGCTCGCACTTGCACTGGGGCGACTCGATGTAGCCGAGATGCTCCTAGAAGCTGGAGCAGAGCGCGAGCCAACCGATCACGTCGGTCGACCTCCGATCTTTCATGTGGTGATGTCCGGGCGGACGGACGTCGTCCGTTGGCTGCTCGAGCGAGGTGCGGTAGTGGATGCGACCGACCATGGCGGGAGCACCTCGCTCCTCGACGCCGTAGAAGCAGACGACCATGCGATGGTGGACTTTTTGCTGTCCGTCGGTGCCGATCCGAACCACGAGCAAGTCGGCTTTCCTGCGCTCGGCTGCGTCGAATCTCGCGCGATGGCGATCCGCTTGCTGGAGGCTGGAGCCGATCCCTCCGCCTTGCGTTACGAGCAGCAGCGCCTGTTCCTGGGGGCAACAGTCGGAACTGCAAGCGATCCGTTCGAAGGGCTGGGCTTGGCCGAATTTGAGCGTGATCGCACGCGTCGTTTCGGTCAGCGTAATGCGCAGGCCATGCAGGTTCCTTTCTGGGTCGCGATGGTGCGTTCGGGGCTGACCGGCTACCAAGCCGCCAATCACTTTGGCGCGGACACATTCGACCGCACCCGACCAGTTTGGTGCGCGAACCGCATGGGTCAGTCACTCACACTGCTGCCGGACGGACGCGTCGTGCAAGTCGCTGGCGAGCATGAGGATGGCTACGACCCCGACTTCTGCATTTACAACGACGTTTTCGTCCACCATCCCGATGGCCGCCTGGAGATCATTGGCTATCCGGAATCTCTATTCCCACCGACTGACTTCCATACGGCGACTCTCGTGGGTGACCGCATCATCGTGATCGGCTCACTGGGCTACCAGGGCAGCCGCGTCTATGGGACGACGCCGGTTTTCGCGCTGAGCATCGACGACTGGCGCATTGAACACATCTCCGTCTCCGGCGAAGGTCCAGGATGGATTCACAAGCACCGTGCCGTTCTGGTTGGAAATGGCGAAATCGCCGTGATCGGAGGTAAGGTGCTGTCGCAGGTGGGCGAGGAAGAGATCTCGACAATCAACACACGATCCTTCACGCTGGATCTGGCCGCGCGCCGATGGTGCTAAGCGGCCATCAGCTGCCGCTCGACTTGGCCAAGCGAATACCAGCAGTGCAGCGATTGCCGCCGTTCGCGCGCGCTCAGTCGTGGTCGGCACACCGCCATCTGCGGTCATCCGTATTGTTGGCATGACCGTCCGCCGCAGTTGTGGTACTGCCGAGGGACGTAGTTGCCCGCCAAAGAGGAGAAGGTGCCACTGGCTACACTGGGTGCGAGCTTTGATCCATGGTGGGCATGGCAATCGCGAAGTGCGATCTATTGATTTCAAGGCGGCTCGGATGTTCGAGGTAAGCTTCTGCCGAGTCGGCTGGACGATGTTCAGATAAGAAAAGGCTGCCAATGATGAAGACCATCAGCGGAGGAGTCAGTCAAGTCACTGCTGCTTCAGATGATGTATGACTCAAACGTCATTTCATCTGGTACGGGGTTTGTGGCGAAGGGCGCTTCGGGCAAGTGGTACCTAATCACAAACCGCCACAATCTGACGGGCAGAAGACAAGACGACAATTCGCCCTTGTCGCCCACGGGGGCGATCCCCAATCGAATACGAATCTTCCATAGTTGGACAGGTGGGATAGGGCTTTGGCGTGCTCATGAAGAGGAACTCCTCGCCGGTGGAAAACCCGCGTGGCGCGAGCATCCAGTTCTGGGCGCGAAAGCGGATTTCGTCGCCTTGCCACTCACCGACCTCGATGAAGTAGCCTTGTATCCCTATGATCCGCTTCACCCAGGGCCCGATATAAAGGTAGGGCCTGCGGAAGCCGTGAGCGTCGTTGGATTTCCGTTGGGGAAGACGGCAGGCGGATTCTTCGGGATTTGGGCTACTGGATTTGTTGCGTCTGAGCCTGAGATCGATTACCTCGACTTGCCCGTGATGCTCGTCGACTGTCGATCCAGGCCAGGCCAGTCCGGTTCTCCTGTGATTGCCCATCGCAGCGCTGGCTCGCAGGTTGCAATGGAGAACGGGGACTCCGTTGTCTTCAACGGCAATGCTGTGCGCTTCTTGGGTATCTACAGCGGACGAATACATGCCGATTCCGATATCGGAATGGTCTGGAAGGCATCCTCAATTGCACAACTGCTCAAGGCTCTTTAAGGCGAAAGGTGCTGCGGGACTTGCGCCGATAGAAGGTGCCGAACAGCTGTCGATTGTGAATGTCAGGATCAGGCCGGGCCACCAGATCAGCAATGCTCTGCAGACGAAAGGTTTGAAGTAAAGCTGACGCTCAGGCATCGAGCGCCGATGGCTGCTGTGGGAGATACCGGCCGGCCGAGGCGTGCCATGCAACCGACTCCAATCAGCCTGAAGCCGCAGCAGCTATGCAGCGTTCTCGGTCGGTCGGCGCGGTGGGCCGTCCGACCGGTTCTCGGCGCATTCCGGTCAGCCGCCCACGAACTGGCTCAACGTTTGGACGACCGGTTGGCGGGCGCGACCTGCCGTTCGCTGCGCTTACGCGGGCGAGCCGACTTCGGTATCACCGGAGTCAGCTTCCCGCGTCCATGAACTCACCCAATCGACCCAAAGCGGAATTCGACAGGGGCGATCTCCCGCCCTCGAAGCGGACATTCGAGGCGTCAGGCCATCCCGTAGACTAGCCGGTGAAGGGGCCTGTGTCCGGCTCCTGACTACCTCGCCTACGTGTCATGTCCAACAGCCAAAAAATCGATTTCGGCAAGCCAAGCTTACAGATCGCTGGTCTAAAGCTTTGGGTTCACGGGCGCCAGTTTCCAGCAGCACAGGACTACTGGGATGGCAACTGGTTGCGAGTGACCGCCCGGTGCGATTCAGTAGGTTCATCGGTGGAAGCAGAAGGAGCCATTGTTCATCTGGGTGAACTGCACGGACTTCTGGAGGGATGCGAGGGTCTGCATGCGTCTCTCTCCGGAGTTGCGAAGCTCGAATGCATGGAGCCGAACCTCGCCGTCACCTTGACTGCCAGGACGCTTGGCCACATCGATGTGCAAATTCGAATCACCCCCGACGAAATGTCGGAACGACACGAGTTCAACGCGTCATTCGATCAATCGTTCTTGCCGGCGATCATCAATGGTTGCCGAGGAGTTCTGGGCGAGTACCCGCTTCGCGACCCTAGTGGGCGCAGCAAGTAGGACACAGGTAGGCCGACGTACGGCCGACAGTCGTTAGAGGCCGGTCATGGCCGGGACCTCCAGTTCGCCCGGACCCCAGATTGCCGCCGTTCAGAGCGGCCGGCTCGAGCTGACGCCGGCGCGGCCGCCGGTGAGCGCCTCCGATTTCCGTCTGCTCGGAGATCTCAAGAGCGTCATCCACCTCGATGCCGAGGTGCCTCACCGTCGACTCGAGCTTGGAGTGCCCGAGCAGCAACTGAGCGGCCCGAAGGTTCTTCGTGCGCCGGTAGATCAGCGTTGCCTTGGTCCTGCGCATCGAGTGCGTCCCGTACTCGGCGCGGTCAAGGCCGAGTTCATCGACCCAGTGCCCCAGGATTCGAGCGTACTGTCGGGTGCCCAGATGCGGCGAGTCGTGCAGCCGGCTCGGAAACAGGAAGTCCTCGGACTTCAGCCCGCCTTGCCTGATCCAGGTCTGCAAGACGTCTCGGGTAGCCTGCGTGATCTCGAACTGGACAGGTCCTGCGTCTTGTGCTGCACGACGACAGCGCGTGTCGCTATCTGGTCGCCATGACACACGTCCCTGACCTTGAGCGAGACGAGGTCGCATCCGCGCAGCTTGCTGTCGATGCCGAGGTTGAACAGTGCGAATTCGCGCCCCCGTCCCTCCATCTGGAGGGGGACGCGCAGCGCCCAGATGTCCTTGAGCTTGAAGGGCGCCTTCTGCCCGACAAGCTTGCCCTTGTTCCAAGGCTCGCAATGAATGGGGTTGCCTGTGGTTCCCATGATGGTCTCCCATCGAGTTGAGGGCTCCACAG
This sequence comes from Mitsuaria sp. TWR114, assembly GCF_007997345.1. NCBI lineage: Bacteria > Pseudomonadati > Pseudomonadota > Betaproteobacteria > Burkholderiales > Sphaerotilaceae > Roseateles > Mitsuaria sp. TWR114. The sequence goes on along the minus strand of NZ_VOSR01000039.1, from coordinate 23,582 downwards.
GATGCACTCGCAAGCCGGCCGAGGTCGCCGCCTTGCTTGATCCGCGCGTGGGCGGCGCGAGACTACCAAAGTCAGCCGACAGTCAGCTTCCCGGCGTGTTGGTGAAATGTCGGTCCCGGCCAAGTCCCAACCTTGGTGACCGTCAGCTTGAGGGTATCCAGTCCAGCGGACTAACCCGGATCTTTCACGAAGGCCGCCGGCCACGCTCTTGAAGCCGCATTCGACGTTGACAGTTCGTAGGATCTTCATTTGTGGCTAGGGCGGGACCGATGGCCCGCAAACGTGCTGTCGCGTTCCCGGTTCAGCGGCGATTCGACGCCGGCTTCGTGGTGGCATTCCGGTCGACGTCGGACTCGACCGGAATTGCGCTGGGCTCGTCAGTTTTAGGGATGTTTGCCAAGGGGTAAACGGTTACAACTAACCCGCTCGGAAGCCCCAACACCTCGGAAAGCCCTGTGATGCTCAATAAGCTCAAGCCCGCGTTTCGCCTACTTTCGGTGATTGCCCCCATCGCGCTCACCGGTTGTGCCGGTGTTGACTTTTACCAAGACAAGGCGCTTACGACTTCCACCGGGATCCCGATCTATGGCGCCAAGCCGTATCTGCTGGTCGCCCGAACTGGAGCGGAAGCCAAGCCGGTGGAGAGCTCGATCATCTACATCACCGATCCGTCACAGGTCATCTACGCCAAGCCCAATTCCGGCTTTGGCTCCGCCAAGCTGTCGCTCAGCTTGAGCGGCGGCCAGATGACGACCTTTGGGCAGGAGACCGACACCAAAATCCCAGAAATGCTCACTTCCGTAGCTGGCCTCATCACCGCACGCGCAGGAGCCGCCAAGACGGCGGCCGATGCCGCCGCTGTGCTGGCGGGCATTTCCACCAAGCAGGCAGCCCCCGCTGCCAAGGACGTCGGTGAAAAGGTCGCGGCCATCTCCAAGGACATTTCAGCGTCCGCGGACAAACTGGACCTCATCGACGATCACAAGACGACGCTCAAGTCTGCGGCTGTCGCGCTTTCGAATGCCAGCAGCGTCCTTACCGATCCGACCAAGGCCCCGCAGCACGAGGCGCAGTACGCGGTCATCAAGGCGCAGTGCGACGCGCTGGGCAAACTGCCGAAGCCTACGACCGCGGGCACGAAGCGCGACGTCGCACTTCAGAAGGTTCAGGACTGGGTGGCCGCGCTCGGCGACTTGGTCAAGGCCACCGAGCCCGCGAAGGAAGCGCAGCCGGACTTCGAGCTGTATGAAATCGTCCAGGACGCGGGCAAGCCCATCTCGCTGCGCCGTGTTATGCCGCAATGACGCGTGAGACCACCAAAAGTCGCGCGAAGGCTCGTGTGAAGGCCGTTGCGGCCTTGCGCGCGCAGCTGGATGACCGAGTCGGCAGTCGCAGCGACATTCTCGGCTCGATGCTGGCGGTGAAGTTGCAAGGCGGCAGGCCGACCGATCAGATTGGCATCACCTACTTCGTGCGAGAGAAGGTGGCCAAGTCCGAGCTAAGCCCACGCAAGCGGGTGCCGGCCAGCATGCGGGTCGGTGATGAGGTCGTGAAGACCGATGTCATCGCCTGGCCCCGCATGGCCGAACAGGCGACGCAGATAGCGCCAACCATCGTCAGCGATGGCCGAACGCAGGGCACGCTGAGCTGCTTTGCACTCACCGGTTCCACGCTCTTTGGCATCACCTGCGCGCACTGTCTAGAAGGCGTTGACCAGAACCCCGCGACCCCGACAGTTGTCGAGTACTTTGGTGTGGACAAGCGGTGGTACCCGACTGGGCAGAGCGTCTATCTGGCCTACGCGCCCGGGTCCGCGGTGCCTGGCAACTTCGGCTATCTCGACTGCGGGCTCTTCGAACTGCGTGACCCGACGCTGGCAGCGCGAGCGCGTGCCGCCAAACCTCTTAGGGTCGTGACCGACTTGCACTCGCTGGTCAACCAGGGAGTCTTCGGGTTCAGTCCGCTTGAGCCGCTCAGCTCGCCGGCACCGCTACGCAAGGCCTTGGTGATCGGCGTCGAAGCGGTGGCGATGGGCGAGCGATGCGACGTCGTGCTAAACGTCGATCCACCGGGCACCTTTCGCGGGGACAGCGGGATTCTGTGGATCACGCAGGATGGCCGAGCCGCCGCGATACATGCACGGGGAGAGGTGATGGCGGGGATTCACGCAGTCGTCTGACCTCCGCCATGTCGGCCAATCGGATCGGCAACAGCCTTGGCGTGCAACTGCTGCTGGGGTGATCACCCAATCCGCGCAGAGGTGGCATGCCATTACCCTTTAGCGCAGCGGAGCGGCGTTGGGCCTCGCGGGAGATGCCGCGCAGCGCGCGGAAGCTGAACGTTGCCCGAGCTCGACGGAGAAGACTCGCATCCACGAAGGCGAATGCATGCCAGGGGTAAAGATCTTCGACCTTCCGCGCAGCGAATGACTGTTGACATCCCGTCGATCTGTCGATTACTACTTCCGCTTGGGGTCGACATCAGCTTGTCGCGAAGAGCGGAAACGGTCGCTCACGAAGGCTTGAGACGGGCGAAGCCGTCAGCCAGGCGCCCCGACCTGAGCGACCGGTCTTGGCGCGAGCGGCCGGTCAGGACCTGACTTGCGAACGACCGAGATCAGCCTTCCGCCGTAGCTCACGGTCGTGAGCTGAGCGGCAGCATCAGATCGAGAGCGCCATTTCACCAAGAGCAGTACCAGTCACTCATAGCCAGCGCTAAGCCGAAATCACCAGTCCGACTTCATATCGCTCCGTCACCGACCCCTCCCCTTCCCATTCCCGCCAGTGCTTGAGCCTCAGCGTCGTCCTCCCCGGTGCCGTGGCCTTGATCGACCACTGCGACTCGCCGCCGCTGCCGACCGTCTCTGCCGAATGGACGTGGCGTTTCTCGCTGATCTCCACCAGACGGGAATCGGCATCGAGGGTCCAGCCGTACCCCGTGCTCGGGTTCTCAGGCAGGCGCAACAGGACCGAATGACCGACTCGCAGGTCAATCGTCTTGCCGTTGTCAGCCACGCTCAGCACTGGAACCATCCTGGCGCCTTTCCGATGTCAACGCCGGTCGGCGAATCGGCGTGACGACAACGGCCTCCGCGCCTGGACGAAACCAGGCGCGGAGGCCGTCACGGGCCCCGCTATTGGAGCCATGCGCTCCGTGCGCTCAACTCGCCCAACCGAACTGCCAGTAGTACTTCTTGAAGGTGCCCGCGGGAATCGCGAAGACGCCGCCGGCATTCAAGGGCACCGAGCGCCAGAAGCTCGTGTCATACGCCGACCAGTTGCCCGGGAGGCTGTTGATGACCGGGCTGTTGTGTCCCCACGGATTGCGAAGCACGATGTACTTCGTGTTGTTGACGTAGGCCCAGCCCAGGATCGTGTAGGCGTGATAACCGACGATCCCCGTGCCGCTGTATTCCACCGGCGATGGCGTCTGGCAGAAAGTCCAGGCAGTCATCGGATTGAAGGTCCGATACGACAGGCAGTTGGACCGCACCGCCGTCCAGATGTCGTCCTCGCTGAGCGCCGAGCAGGTCTTGGTGACGCCCGTCAGATTGGTCAACTCCGTCGTCGCCTGCACCGGCCAGCCGCCGGCAATCGGCCCGTAGTTCGGCTCGTCGGTCGCGTCATTGGTCTTCCACTTCGCGAAGGCCTTCTCGTAGACCGCCGGCCAGATCTCGCCGGCTTCGGAAGAGCGCGCATAGATCCAGGCATTCGTGCTCGTGACGAGCGGCACGCGCTCCGACACCTCCATCGTCTTCAGGCCGCCGGAATAGAAGTCGATGCGATCGACGAAGCTCGCCGCCGCGGCGCCGGTGGCGCGCGAGCGCTGCATGATCACGTAGGGACGCGACCACGCCACCGCCGACAGCGCGGCGATGAAGTAGCAGTCGCCCAGCGCGCCCTGGACCGGGTCGAAGTACTCGGCAGCCTCTTCGAAGAAGTCGCCGGGATCGGCCCAGACCGCCCCTGGCGGCGTGTATCCGGGCGCCGTGACGCCCTTGGCCGCAGTGGCCGACGGCGCGCTGCCCTTGTCCCCGCCGGCCAGTGCGCCGACCACACGCTGAAGGGCGTCCGGCGACAGCTTCGACAGCACCGCCTCCATCGGGCTGCCCTTGGCCATTGACCCCAGGGCCTTGGCCCGTTGGTCGGGCTTCATCTCCTGGATGCCGGCGAGCGATCCCTGAGAGTCGGCCAGGCCGCTCACGAGGAGGTTGCCGGGGACCGGCTTGGACAGCTCCTCGACCGACGCACCGAGCGTCTTCTTCACGAAGGCATCTCGATCCGTGACCGCACTCCAGCGCACGTTCCTGCCCAACGCGAGTTCAGCAACCGCGTAGGGATTCGCCAGGCCAACTTTCGGCTCATTCATTGAAGTCTCCCTGTTCATTGACGCACCAGAAGCAGCGTCGAAAGCGGCGGGCTTCGTGACCGGAGGATCCGGCCACGACTCGCCACTCGACTGCCAATCTAGGCGTCACCGGGAGGCCCCTCAACTTGACATCTAGGGGGCGGCGCCGCGCTCAGGGGCGCGCCATCCTCAACCTTGCTGATGCGAGGTCGGACAGACGGCGCGGAGGGAGATCACGCTGGCTCGTCGCCGATCGAGCGCACCTCGATCGTCAACGGGCGGTAGCGCTCGCGGCAGGCGCCGATGCGGCCAACGCCGCCGGCGACGATTCGCAAAGGGGTCGCGCGCCCGCAGGCGGTGTGGAGCTGATGTGGTAGTCCATCTCGCCTTCCGCGCGAGCGCGCACCATCTCGGCGACCACCGCCTCGCGGGTCAGCGGCGCGCCCGAGCGGATCTCCGCGCTGACGTTGCGGCAGCTCTTGGCGACCTTGGGAGGCGCTGGCTCCGTCTTGGGTTGGGCATCGCCAGCAGGGGCACAAGTGAGAGCAGCACGGCGGCTGAAGCAGTGACCAGGCGCATGGGAACCTCCTCATCAAGGAACGAAAAGACCGGACGCGCACGGCGTCCGGGGCATCAGGACAGTCCGAAGTTCTTTCGCAGTCCCGCATCGACGGGACCCGCCGGCATGAAGCGGCGCAGCCGTTTCAGCAGCGTGGCCTCGCCCTTGGGCGTGGTCCGCATCCGCCACGGACCGAGCGCCGCGTCGACGATGGTCCGCGCCACGCCCTCGGGCTCCGGCGCCTTCCTGACGCTCTTCTCGATCGCGGCGACCACGAGCTTGCGCTCCGCGTCATAGGCAGAAATGGCCGAGGCCGCCTGCGGTGCGTTCAGGTCCAGGTTGGTCCGCGTGAACGACGGCTCGACCAGCGCGACGCGGATGCCGAAGGCGCGCAGCTCGTGGTCCATCGTCTCGGACAGGCCCTCGACGGCATGCTTGGACGCCGAGTACGCGCCCATGTACGGCGACGGCAGGAAGCCCACCACGGAGCTGACGTTCACGATCCTGCCCGCGCGGCGCTTGCGCATCGACGGCAGCACCGCCTGCGTGGTGCGAAGCACGCCGAACACGTTGGTGTCGAAGAGCGCTTGTGCCTCTTCCACCGAGGTCTCCTCAACCGCCCCGAGCAGCGTCACGCCGGCGCTGTTGACCAGCACGTCGATGCGGCCGGTCTGGTTCAGGACCGCCAGGATCCCCTCCTCCACCGACGCGCTGTCGCGGACGTCCATCTCCACCAGGGTCACGCCCGCGATGGGCGAGGCCTTGGCGACGTTGCGCACGGTGCCGAAGACCTTGCAGCCGCGCTTGGCGAAGAGTTCAGCGCTTGCGCGACCGATGCCCGACGACACGCCGGTGATCACGACAACTTGGGAATCAGACATGGGCGTCCTTTGCAGCGGGAAAGAGAGGAGACGTGGACTCGACCGTGGCATCGCCCGGCTTGAGCTTGAACCAGATGGCGTACATGGCGGGCAGGAAGACCAGCGTCATCGCGGTGCCCGCCAAGGTCCCGCCGATCAGCGTGTAGGCCAGCGTTCCCCAGAACACCGAATGGGTGAGCGGAATGAAGGCCAGGATGGCGGCGAGCGCCGTCAGGATCACCGGGCGGGCGCGCTGCACCGTGGCCTCGACCACCGCGTGGAAGGGCGTCAGGCCGGCCTGCTCGTTGTGGTGGATCTGCCCGATCAGGATCAGCGTGTTGCGCATCAGGATCCCCGACAGCGCGATCAAGCCCACCAGCGCATTGATGCCGAACGGCTTCTGGAACAGCAGCAGCGTGGGCACGACGCCAATCAGGCCCAGCGGACTGGTGAGGAAGACCATCACCATCGCGGACAGCGAGCGCACCTGCAGCACGATGATGAGCAGCGTGAGCGCCACCATGATCGGGAACAGCGGCAGCATCGCCGTCGTCGCCTTGCCCGACTCCTCGATCGAGCCGGCCTGCTCGATGCGATAACCGCTGGGCAGCTTCGCGATCAGCGGCTGCAGCTGATGCGAAATGGCTGTCGACACGTCCGGTGGCTGCAAGCCTTCAGCGATGTCGCCCCGCACCGTGATAGTCGGCACGCGGTCGCGCCGGCGCATGACGGCCTCCTCGGGACGGACCTCGATCTCGCCCAGCTGGGACAGCGGGATGCGCTGCCCGTTCGCGCCGGTCAGCGTGAAGTCGCCGAGCTTGGCCGGGTCGAGCCGGAAATCGCCAGCGGCGCGAGCGATGACCTGCACGCTGCGGATGTCCTGCCGCACCACCGTGACCGGCACGCCGTTGAGCAGGAACTGCAGTTGCTGCGCCACCGCGCTGGAGCTGAGGCCGACGGCTTGCAGGCGGTCCTGCTGCAAGCTGAAATGCAGCGCCGGGACGCGCGAGTTCCAGTCCGTATTCACCGTGCGCATCAGCGGACTGGCATTCATCACCTGCTTCACTTCGGCGGCGATCCCGCGCAGCACCTCGGGGTCGGGACCGCTGACGCGGTACGCCACCGGATACGGCGAGTAGGGGCCGAAGACGAGTTGCGTCACGCGCAGTTGGGCCTCGGGCGCGAGGCCGTCGGCGATGGCCCGGCGCAGGCGCAGCTTCAGCGCCTCGCGCTCGTCCTGGCTGTCCGTCCGGATGACGATCTTCGCGAACGAGGGATCGGGGAGCTCCGCGCCCATCGAGAAGTAGAAGCGCGGCGCACCCTGGCCGATGTAGGACGTGACGATCTTGGCCTCGCCCTGCTTGGCCAGCCAGGCCTCGACCTTCGCGGCGGCGCCGCTGGTCTGGGCGATCGACGAGCCATAAGGCATCTGCACCTCGACCAGGACCTCCGGGCGATCCGAGACCGGGAAGAACTGCTTCTTCACCGCGCCCATGCCCAGCACCGACAGCACGAACAATCCGACGACCGAGCCGGCGACCAGCCACTTGCGCGCGATGACCCAGCCCAGCATGCGGCGGAAGCGCTGGTAGTTCGGCGTGCCGTAGAGCGCGTCATGCCCGCCCTCGACGCGCTTGAGCTCCGGCAGCATCTTCACGCCGAGGTAGGGCGTGAAGACCACCGCCACCACCCATGACGCGATCAGCGCGATGCCGACGATCCAGAACATGTTGCCGGTGTATTCGCCGGCCGAGGACCGCGCGAAGCCGTTGGGCATGAAGCCCACGGCGGTGACCAGCGTGCCCGAGAGCATGGGCGCGGCGGTGTGGCTCCAGGCGTAGGCGGAGGCCGCGACGCGGCTGTAGCCCTCCTCCATCTTCACCACCATGGTCTCGATGGCGATGATGGCGTCGTCCACCAGCAGGCCCAGCGCCAGGATCAGCGAGCCCAGCGTGATGCGGTCGAAGTTCTTGCCTGTGGCCAGCATCACGACGAAGACCACCGCGAGCGTCAGCGGCACCGCCGCGGCGACCACCAGGCCCACCCGCCAGCCCATGCTGACGAAGCACACCAGCATCACCACCATCAGCGCGGCGAAGAACTTCACCATGAACTCGTCGACCGAGGCGTCGATGTTGACGGCCTGGTCGGTCACCTTGGTCAGGGCCTGGCCCAGGGGCAGGCCGGCGTTGATCGCGCCGACCTCGTGGTCCAGCGCCTTGCCCAGGTCCAGCCCGTTCCATCCCTCGCGCATGACGACGCCCAGCAGCAGCGCGGGCTCGCCGCCGTTGCGGATCAGGAAGGTCGCGGGGTCCTCATAGCTGCGCTTGACCGTGGCGATGTCGGACAGCTTCAGCGTGCGCCCCTGCGCCACTAGCGGCGTGTCGCGGATCTTCTGCAGCTCGTCGAAGGCGCCGTCCAGGCGGATGGACACCTGCGGCCCGCGCGTCTCGACCGAGCCGGACGGCGTCAGCGCGTTCTGGTTGTTGAGCGCGGCGAAGACCTCCTGCGGCGAAAGGCCCAGGGTCGCGAGGCGCTCCTGCGAGAACTGCACCTCGATGCGTTCGGCCTGCTCGCCGACGATGTTGACCTTCTTGACGCCCGGCACGTGCAGCAGCCGCTGGCGCAGCGTCTCGGCGTCGCGCACCAGCAGGCGCGGCTCCTCGCCCTTGGCCTTGAGCGCGTACAGCGCGAAGGTGACGTCCGAGTACTCGTCGTTGATGAAGGGGCCCATCACGCCGGGCGGCAGGTTGCGCGCCTCGTCGCCGATCTTCTTGCGGGCCTGGTAGAACTCCTCCTGCACCGCGGAGGGCGGCGTGCTGTCCTGCAGCGTGAGCGTCGTGAAGGCCAGTCCCGGGCGGGTGTAGGTCTCGCTGCGGTCGTACCAGCGCAACTCCTGCAGACGCTTCTCGATCTTCTCGGTCACCTGGTCCTGCATCTCCTGCGCGGTCGCGCCGGGCCAGGCCGTGATGATGGTCATCACCTTGATGGTGAAGGAGGGATCCTCGGCGCGCCCCAGCTTGAAGAACGAGACCACGCCCGCCAGCGAGATCAACAGGATCAGGAACAGCGTGATGGCCCGTTCGCGCACGGCGAGGGCCGACAGGTTGAATCGGCCTTCGCTCACGGACGGGCTCCCGCTGTGGACGCCACCGCCGCGCCGGAGCCGACGCGGACCTGCTCGCCCTCGCGCAGCAGATGCGCGCCGAGCGTGACGATCCGGTCACCCTGCTTGATCTGGCCGCCGATGTGCGCGCCTTCCTCGTCCAGGCGCTGGACCGCGACCGGCCGCCAGGACACCTTGGCCGGCTCCCCCTGCACGACCCACACGCCCGGCCCCTTGCCGGCGTCGAACAGCGCGCCCAGCGGCACGTAGGCGCCGGCGGCCGGCGCGCCGGCCCTTCCGGGATCTGCACGGTGACCGTGGCGCCGAGCGGCGCGCTGGCGAGCTCGCCCTCCAGCACGTAGCGGGCCTCGAAGGTGCGGGTCAGCCGATCCGCCGCGTTCGAGAGCTGCCGCAGCTTGGCGGGCGATGCGTCGCCGCCGCGGCCGAAAAGCGTCGCCTGGGCGCTGGAGCCCAGGGCCGGGCGCAGCGTTTCGGGCAACTGCACGATCGCCTCGCGCCGTCCCGCGTGTGCCAGGCGCAGCACGGGCTGTCCCGCCGCGACGACCTGGCCCGGTTCCGCCAGCGTCTCCATGACGACGCCGTCGCCATCGGCCAGCAGCACCGCATAGCGGCTGGCGTTGCGGGCGACATCGGCCTGGGCCTCGGCCGCGCTGAGCTGGGCCTGCGCGGCATCGGCCGCCGCCTTGACCTGGTCATACGCGGACACGGAGATGGCGCCGGTGCCGCGCAGATCGCGATAGCGCGCCTCGTCTTCGGAGGCCTGCCGGGCCCGCGCCCGCGCCGCCGCCACCGCCTCCTGCTGCGCATGGGCGGCCAGCTTCAGGTCCTCGGGATCGATGCGCATCAGCGCCTGGCCGCGCTTGACGGTCTGTCCGGCGTCCACCAGCCGCTCCAGCACCTTGCCGGGAACGCGGAAACCCAGATCGCTCTGGACCCGGGCGCCGATGGTGCCGGTGAACGACCGGGTGGTGGGCGCCGCGGTCTGCACCGTGGCCACGCGCACCAGCGGCGCCTCGGTCCGGGGATCTGCGACGGGCTTCTCGCCACAGGCCGCGAGCAGGACCGGCAGGCTGAGAAGAAGCGTGGAAACGGGAAGGCGACGCCGGCGCATGAAAGCCCCAATGACGAGTGATCAGGCCTTCATTCTGGAACTAGTGACCAATTTAGTCAATGGTCACACATGAAAAACGGGGATTCAGGGTGACAGGCTTCTCAGGACGAGGCTCGAGAGATGCGCCGGCGCTTCCTCGGCCAGATGCAGGCTGTGCTGGAGCATGAGCGGATTGAAGCAGGGACGCAGGGCCAGGTAGATGGCCATGACCGTCTCGTCGAGCGGGGTCTTGCGCTCGAAGTCGCCGCTGGCGCGGCCTTCCTGGAGCACGTCGCGGAGCAGCTGCTGCACGCGCTGGTCATAGGCGGCGACCACGGCCCATTGCTCCGTGGCGGCCGACGCGGCGATCTCATAGAGCTTGCGGTCCTGGAAGAGCAGCCGCAGGCTGGCCTCGGTGAAGGCCTTGAACAGGCGGCGGATCTTGTCCGACGGCGATGCCGCGTCCGCCAGCGAGGCTGCGACCGAGGCCTCGATCTCCGCGATGCACTGGGCGCAGATCATTTCGCCGATGGCCTGCTTGGACTCGAAGAACTTGTAGATGTAGGCCTTGGAGAAGCCGATGGCCTTGGCGAGGTCGGACACCGTCGTCTTCTCGTAGCCATAGCGGCTGAAGTGCTCGGTGGCCGCGACGACGACCTGGTCGCGGACCTCGTGGTCGACGGGGCCGCGCGAGGGGGTTGGGGAACTGCTAGTCGGTTTCATCACGGAAAGCTTACGCGAGCCGACCCGAATGGACAACGAGTGACCATTTGGTAATATAGTCACTCGAAACATTCAGATCACATCCAGCTCTTGAGAGGTCCCCCATGTCGCGCAGCCTCGCCGCCGCATCCCTTGTTGCATCGCTGATGGCGGCCGGCCTGGCCGGATGTGCCGTCGGTCCCGATTACGTCCAGCCCCGGCCCGTCCTGCCGGAGCGCTTCCATGGGCAATCCCAGTTGGACCAGCGACAGGCGGCGGCGGACGCCGATCTTGTCCGCTGGTGGGAAGGCTTCGGCGATCCGCAGCTGACGCGGGTCGTCACGCTGGCACTGGCGCAGAACCTGGACCTCGCCCGCGCGGCCGCGCGTGTCGCCCAGGCGCAAGCGGGCGTGGGCGCCGCCAACGCCGCGCTGCTGCCCATCGGCAGCGTCAGCGGCCAGGCGGCGCGCGCCTACCAGTCCGTCGAAACTCCGCTCGGGCGCATCCTCGATTCGCGGCCGGGATTCGATCGGCACGGCAGCGCCTACGAGTTGAATGGCAACGCGAGCTGGGAACTGGACATCTTCGGCGGCCTGCGCCGTGAGCGGGAAGCCGCGATCGCGGAATACCAGGCCTCGCAAGCCGGCGCCGTGGCAGCCCGGCTGGCCGTGGCCGCCCAGACGGCCGATCTCTACATCGCCCTGCGCGGACTGCAGGCGCGCCTGGTGATCGCGCGGGACCAGGTCCGTACGCGCGAGGACCTGCTGTCCACCGTCCGTCTGCTGAATGGGAAGGGATTGGCGGCTGACTTGCAGGTCAGCCAGGCCGAAGGCGCACTGGCTCAAGCGCAGGCCACCATTCCTGAACTCGAGCAGGGCTTGGACGCCGCCAGGAATGCGCTGGACGTGATGCTCGGGAGCCCGGCGGGCACCGATGCAGCCAGGCTCGCGGACGCGGAGGTGCCCATCGCGCCGGGCATCGCCGGCATCGGCGCCCCGGCCGACCTGCTTCAGCGGCGCCCCGACCTGATCGTCGCCGAGCGGCATCTGGCCGCCTCGAACGCGCGCATCGGCGCGGCCATGGCCGAGTACTACCCCAAGCTCTCGCTGAGCGGCCTGATCGGCAATGCGACGTCGGTGTCGGCGGGCCAGCTCTTCAGCGGCGGCGCGAGCCAGGCGGCCGGCGTCGTCGGCCTGCGCTGGCGGCTGTTCGACTTCGGCCGCATCGACGCGCAGATCCGCCTGACGCGGGGCCAGGAGGCCGAGATGCTCGCCGCGTACCGACTGGCCGTACTGCAGGCAGGCGAGGACGTCGAGAATGCCCTCACCGCCGTGGTCAAACGCGAAGCGCAGGCGGCGGTGCTCGCCCAGGGCGTGGACGCCCTTCGGCGAGCGCGCGGGGCCTCCTTCGCCGCCTATCAGAAGGGCATCGTCAGCCTGATCGAAGTGCTGCAGGCCGACGAGAACCTGCTCCGTGCCTCCGATGCGCAGGTCCAGGCGCGCACCGGCTCGGCCCGGGCGGCCGTCGGCGCCTTCAAGGCGCTCGGTGGCGGGTGGAGTCCGGACGCGGAGACGATCCCCCGCGACCAGCAAAGCGCTTCGATGTGGAAGCCCAGCGGCGAATGAAGGCGTGACATCGGCACCGGGCGGCCTCGCCCGCGCGGCCCTACTCCTTGTTTTTCGCGAGACGTGCCGCGAGCTTCATGAGCGTCGGCACCCGCTTCCTGCCATGCATTGACCGCAGCCGCACCTTCGCCGCGCCAATGTCGATCCCCGCGCAGGTCACCACCAAAGGCGGCGCTTCGTCTTCCCGCAGGACCTCCGACTGCGCCGACAAGCCCGGCAGGCTTTTCTTCGACACGCCGACGACCGGGATCGCACCGCCGAGCGCCTCATACAGATGCCGGCCCACGCCCGGCGTTTCATCGGTATCCAGATGGACGAAGCCGTCGATCAGGAGGAGCTCGGGAGTAAGGCTGTGCTCGCGCAGCAGCTGCATCACGCAGCTGACTTCCCTCAGGTCGACGGCACCCCGGACGGCCTTCTCGACCGGCGCGATGGGCGAGACATAGGTCTTGATCGGCTCCGGCGAATCCCAGGCGTCGAAAGCCACCGCCGCGGCATTCGCCTGGGCACCGTCGAAATGAACTGCGACAACGAGTTTCATGCGCGGAATTATCAGCATGCACTGCGCGCCGCCCTGCATGACAACGCCCGCGGGCATCCGCCCATTTCGAGCGAGTTCCCCTCTCTCCAAGTGGGCTGGCGCGCGCGTGCCTGGCGCGGCAGCATGGCCTCTTCATCCCCGAATCCAAATGGAGTCAACCTCATGTCCGACAAAGCAGGCACCGCAGTGAAGGAAGTCGCCAACCTCGGCGTCCCTTGGGAACAGGCCTATGGCTACGCGCAGGCGGTGAAGGTCGGCAACATCATCCATGTGTCCGGGCAGCTCAGCCACGATGCCGCCGGCGCCCTGGTCGGGCCCGCGCCCCTGGACGAGCACGGCCGACCCAAGGACTTCTCCAACATGGCGCTGCAGATGCAGACGACCTACGAAAACGCCCGCCGGCTGCTGTCCCACTTCGGCGCCACCTTCGACCAGGTCGTCGAGGAGACGCTCTTCGTGCTGGACGTGGATGCGGCCTTCGCGGTCGCGGGCGAGGTTCGGCGCCGGGTCTACGGACCGACGCCAGCCGTCGCGAGCAACCTCATCGGCGTGTCCCGCCTCGCCTTCCGCGAGCAACTCATCGAGATCGCCTTCCGCGTGGACCTGTCCCTCGCCTGAGGAGCCGCGACGACGGCCGGGTACCGAGGCCCGGCACCGGGATTGCCGCATGCCTGCCATTGCCGCCGCGAACTGCGCTGAAGGTGAGGAATGGCGATGGAGGCGCGACACTCTTCCAAGACTGACCTGGTGGGGAAGGTCCTCTACATCGAGGACAACCCCGTCAACATCCTGGTGATGCAGCAGTGGGCGACCCGGTTCCCCGGCCTGCACTTCGAGGTGGCGGAAACGGGATCCGATGGCGTCGAGCGATTCCAGCGCTTCCGCCCGGACGTCGTGCTGCTGGACATGCAGTTGCCGGACTGCGATGGCCTCGAGGTCCTGCGCCGGCTGCGCTCTCTGCCCTCGGACAGCCGGGTGCCGGTGGCGATGGTGACGGCTTTCTCCGCGGAGACCGACCGGCGCCGCGCGCTGGACGCGGGCGCCGCCGCCTATTGGCTCAAGCCGGTGGACTTCAGCCACCTCGAGCGGGAGCTGAGCACCTTGCTGTCGCGGGTTGCCGAGCGGAGGCCGTGATGCTGCGCCGGGGCTCCGCAGCTGACGCCGACCCGTCCGCCCGGACGGACGGCCGGATCGCCTCGGCAAGTCCCTTCGCGACGCCCCAAGCGCCGAGCCGCTGGGGAGCCCCCTCCGCCGTCGGTCTGCTCCTCGCCGCGCTGTTGATGCCGGCGACGGCGATCGCCCAGGATCCCGGCACCGGCTACGTCGTCCTGAACAGCTACTCCCAGCCGCCCTTCGTCCAGGCGGGCGAGGCCGCCGAGAGCGGCCTGGCGCCGACTTTCGTCCGGCTGCTGCGAGACGCGTCCAGGCTGCCGGTGCCATTGACGCTGGAGACCGTGCCGCGCAAGCGCCTGGAGTTGAGGCTCGAAGGCCCGCGGTTTCAGGGACTCGCCGTGTTCCTCGCGCCCGAGTTCCTGTCGGAGGAAGCCAGGGCCGGCAAATGGTCGGTGCCGCTGCTGGTGGACGAGAACGTGCTGGTGAGCCTGCGCCCGCTGCCGATGTCCTCGCCGGAGGACCTCGTCGGCATGCGCTTCGGCGCCATTGCCGGGCACATCTATCGCGTGCTCGGACCGTATGTCGAGGCACGGAAGATCAAGCGGGAGGATGCGCCCGACCACGTGTCCAACCTGAAGAAGCTCTGCCTGGGACGGGTGGACTTCGTGGTGATGAGCCGTTCCGAGCTGGCCGGCAGCGGCGGGCTCGCGGGATGTCCTCAGCCCTTCAAATGGCGGTCGTTCCCGGAGCCGCAGGTCATCGTGCGGCGCGTCGTGATTCGGGTGCCCGATGCGCGGGTGACGGACCGGCTGCTCGCCGCGACGGAAGCGGTGGCCTGCAGCCCGGCGTGGCACGCAGCCCTGCAGCGACACCAGCTCTCGACGGTGGGATGCAATTCGCCACGGAGCGCGCAGGACCCCACGCCGCGGCGCTGACTACGCGATGCGGCAGCCCCCGAGCTCAGCGCTCGCCTTCGGCGCGACCGCAGCGGGACCGGCAGTCGCTCGCGACCTCAGTTCGTCCCGGCACTGGACGTCCTGTCCGCATTCGTGGTCGCGCGAGTGCCCTTGAGGTACTCCTCGACGTTGGCGGCCGAGGTCCCGACCGCGGCGACGGCCTCCCGGATCTGCTGCGGCGACACATCGAGCTTCCTGGCCCACGCGTCCATCTGCCCAGGGTCGCCGACATCGACGAGTGGCCCGAGTTCACCGGAGGGCGAGGCGAAACTTGCTTCTTCGGACATGGCCTGCTCCCGGGCCACGACGCGGGCCCGCTCGCAGGCTGAGCGGCATGCTGCGTTCCTGCGGGCGACCCCGTTTCAAACTCGCCATGCGAGTGGCCCTGGGCTCGCGCTTCGACTCACTTCTTCCGGTTCTTCTTCTCTTTGTCGTAATGCCATTTGATGGCGAAGAACATGCCGGTGCCGAACACGAGCAGCTTGAACGTCACCAGGACGATCGGGATCCATTCCATCATTTCTGAATACTTCCGGACTTTGACTGGGCGCCGTCATTCGCGAGGATCGCGACGGGTTGGCGCTCGGGTGCCGTCGATGCGGCCGGCGAATTCTCGCTTGCCGGCGAAGCCCTTGCCGCGCGCCGTCTAACCGGCGAGCACCAGCTGGCCATCGGGATAGCGCGATGACATGAAATCCACGAAGGCCTTGACCTTCGGGCTGGCCAGTCGTCGCGAGGTGTGGAGCACCCACAGATCCACCTCCTTGCCGCCCGTCGCGCCCCATTGCACCAGCGCGCCCTTCGCAAGCTGGTCCCAGATGATCGACTGCGGCACCTGCGCGACGCCGGCCCCGGCGATCGCGGCGTCGCGCAGCATCAGCATGGACGACAAACGCAACACGGGCACCGGCTCCAGCGTCAGGCCGGTGCCGTCCAGGGGCCAGGTCTCGCCGTCGCGAAAGGCATTGACCACGGCAGGCACCCGCACCGGTGTTCTGCTTCGCCGCGGCTTCGCGATCGACGGCGCCGCCACCACGACGAGCCGGTCCTTGGCGAAGCTCCTGCCCACGAGCGTCGTGTCCGGCCGGGGGTTGGGACGGATCGCCACGTCGAATTGCTCTTCGACCAGGTCCACCACCCGATCCTCCGCCACCACCTCGACCGTGACGCCCGGATAGCGCTGGCGGAACTCGGCGCAATGACGCCCCATCGCGAGCTGCGAGAAGAGCACCGGGGCGGCCACGCGCAGCCGGCCGGCCACCTGGCCGTCGCCCTCCCGCGTCGCGGTGAACGCGTCCAGCACCTCGCCCATCGGACCCGCGGTCCGGCTGAGCAACTGCCGGCCAGCGTCGGTCAGCTCCAGCCCCTTGGCGCTGCGCTCGATCAGCCGCACGCCGAGCTGCTCTTCCAGATCCGCCACGCGACGCGACAGCGTGGCCTTCGAGCGGCGGCTGGCGCGACTGGCGCGCCCGAAGCCGCCGTGGGTGGCCACCAGGTTGAAGTCCACCAGGGCATTGAGGTCCATGTGTTCCGGATCCGAGACGGTATGTCTCGATTCTGGCGGCTGTGTTCATCGTCTGCAACGGCCTATCTTTCGTCCGTCACCCCGACATCCCCCTTCTTCAAACGGAGTTTCAAATGAGCATCCTCGTCATCGGTTCCACCGGAACCATCGGTTCCCTCGTCGTTCGCGGCCTGGCCGAGCAAGGCGCCCAGGTCCGCGCCCTGGTCCGTCAACCCGGCAAGGCGTCGCTGCCTGAAGGCGTCCAGGCCGTCGTCGAAATCCCAGCCGTGCACCAGCAGCGTCGTCTCGCAGCGCGGCAGTTGCTCGGGCGGGATCAGCAGGTCGATGTCGCTGAACAGCCGGCCCGGCGCCGGCGCATGACCGCCCAGCGCGTAGGCGGCGCCCTTGAGCAGGATCAGCGGGCCAGGCAGCTCGGCCAGCGTCTGCCGCAGCAGCTCGACCTCGCGCCGCAGCATCTGCACCTGGCGCCGCGACAGCAGCAGCGCCGAGCGCAGGTGGGGCTGCACGGGCGGCGGCAGCGTGTCCAGCCAGCCGCCGACCTCCATCTGCTCGGCCAGCCGGCCGGCCAGATTGGAACGCCGCGCCTGGCGCAGCAGCAGGTCCCAGTCAGTCAGGCTCAAGCCGGCCGCGACCGCGGGCTGCAGCAGCACGCGGATGAGCAGCGGGCGGCGGCGATCGTCGCGCCGGGCGCTCATGGCGCGGACTCCTCGAGCGCGTCGAAGCAGGCCAGGGCCTCGTCGAGCCGGCTGTACTCGAAGCGGTGGCAGCCGCAGCGGTCGACCAGCCGCCCCAGCGCCTGGAAGCCGGCCAGGCCGTGGACGTCGTAGTTGAAGGACTGCTCCGCCAGGTCCATGAAGGCGCGGGCGCGCTCCACCGGGACGAGCTGCGCGGCCGCGTCGGCGCGCCACGCGGGCAGCACGACCCAGGCCGGGCGGGCCGGCGCGAGCCGCGCGTCGATCGCGTCCTGCGGCGCCCGCACCAGCGCGACCGTGCCCTTGGCGGTGTTGGGCATGGAAGCGCTGAACACCGCCTCCGGCGCGAAGGCGCGGATCAGCGGGATCGAGGCGTTCTTCAGGTTGATCGGCCGCGCCATGCCGTGGATCAGGCCGGTGCTCATGTCCAGCAGCCCCAGTTCGTCCGACAGCAGCCGCCAGCCGCGATGCGCCAGCGCCGCGCACAGGGTGCTCTTGCCGGAACCCGGTGGTGCCGGCATCAGCAGCGCGCGGCCGCCGCGCTCCAGCACCGCCGCGTGGATCAGCAGGTACTGGTGGGCGTGGGCGGCGATGCACCAGTTGATGCCCCACTCCAGCATCGCCAGCGCCTGCGCGGCAGGCAGCGGCGTGAAGGAGCGCTGGCCGTCGAACCAGAATTCGGCGCGGCCCTGCAGCCGGCTCAGCCAGTGGGGACTGCGCAGCACGGCGACGTGGAAGTCGACGAATTCGTCATCGCCGGCGACTTCGAAGTCGCGGTACATGGTCGCCACGTCGGCGGCCAGGTGCGGGATGTCGGAGCGCACGCGCACGGTGAACGGCGACAGCCGCAGCGTCACGCCGCCGTCGCGCATCCGGGCCCGCAGCCCGGCGGTGCCGACGTCCTGCAGTCTCAAGCGGCCGGCTCCTCCACCGGGCCTTCGGCCAGCAGGTGGATCTCGGCCAGCCGGCGCAGGTGCAGGTCCAGCAGCTCGGCCAGCGCCTCGGGCATGGGCGGCTCGTCCCAGTCGACGTCGCGGGCCAGGCGTTGCAGCAGCTGGTCGCGGTCCAGCGGCCCGGCGGCCAGCCATTCGGCCAGCTGCGCGCCGAGCGCGGCGATCAGGTGGGTGTCCCCGGTGTCAGGGTCGAAATAGACCGCGTGCTGTTCGCCCTCCCAGGCGAGCAGCACGTTGTTGAGCGAGGGCCTGCAGTGCCAGGCGGCTCCGGCCATCAGGCCACGAGCCAGTTGCTGTACAGGTAGTTCTTGAAGTCGGCCTGGGTCCAGGCCGCGCCGGTGGAGTTGGCCGGCTTGAAGATGCCGGGGCCCTGCGAGGCCATCTGCAGCAGCATGTCCTGGCCGGTGGCCGAGAGCACGCACTGGTTGACCTTGTTGCCGGCGAACAGGGTGTTCAGGCGCGCCACGATCATCATCGTGCCGTAGCCCGCCGAGTCGTTCTTCAGCAGGTTGTAGACATTGGCGGTGCCGCTGACGTTCTTCAACCCGGCCGGGAACAGCTTGGCCACAGTCAGGTTGTTGCGCGCGTAGGTGAGCGACTTGCCGGAATACCACTGGGCGATCACGTAGTTCCAGGGGGCGTTGCCGCCGCGCACCAGGGACGGCCGGTGTTGTCCTTCCAGTTGGCGATGTACCAGCACTCGGTGTTGTTGATCACCGCGGCATCGGCGCGGGCCTGCACGCTGGCGCCGCCGTTGCGCAGGATCGCCGAGCCCCAGGCCGAGGTGGTGTTGCAGTGCCAGGCCATCGCCGGCCGGCTGGCCAGCGTCAGGCCCACTGGCACCACGCCCGCCTGGATGAAACGACGGCGGCGCTGCGAGACGACGGTGCCCGCGGCGGTTGCCGGGGTGGCCGAGGGCTGCTGGTGGGTGTCGCTGCTGTTGTCCATAAGCTCAGCTTTCGTGGTGCACGGGCCCCAGGAAGGGGCGGACGCTCAAGCGGATCGGCGCTCCCGTCCGACCTGCGACCGCAGTGTTTCATACAAGGCACCGACCGGAAACCCCGACCAACCCCTTGAACGAGTGGCGTGCGGCGTCCCTCCGACGATGGATAAGTTAGCGCGGGCTTTCGGCGAATCCTTTGAGGCCAAACGACTCATCGCCGGCGTGGTGCGCAAGCGCCTCCGCGCCTTGAGCCGAACGCGCCATGCCGCCCGCCCTGTTCGAGCGACAGCGCTCGCGGCCGGCGTCCGTCGTCATTCCGCCTCGTCATGCACGACGTCGCGGTCGTCGGCGTCCTCGCGCGCCTGGCCGCCAGCGGGCCGGCGCTTCGCATCGCCCTGGCCGTCCTCGTCCAGGCCGTCCTCGACCAGGAAGCCGCCGCTCTGATGCGCCCACAGCTTGGCGTACAGGCCGCCCTGGGCCAGCAGCGAGGCATGGTCGCCCTGCTCGACGATGCGGCCCTGGTCCATCACGATCAGCCGGTCCATGGCCGCGATGGTCGACAGCCGGTGCGCGATCGCCACCACCGTCTTGCCTTCCATCAGCCGGTACAGGCTGCGCTGGATCGCCGATTCGACCTCCGAGTCCAGCGCGCTGGTCGCCTCGTCGAGCAGCAGGATCGGCGCGTCCTTCAGCATCACCCGCGCGATCGCGATCCGCTGGCGCTGGCCGCCGGACAGCTTCACGCCGCGTTCGCCGACATGCGCGTCGTAGCCCTGGCGGCCCTTGGGGTCGGTCAGTCCGTCGATGAAGTCCACCGCCTCGGCGCGTTCGGCGGCGGCGCGCATCTCGTCCTCGGTCGCGTCGGGCCGGCCGTACATCAGGTTGTCGCGCACCGAGCGGTGCAGCAGGCTGGTGTCCTGGGTCACCATGCCGACCTGGCGTCTGAGGCTGTCCTGCGTGACCGTGGCGATGTCCTGGCCGTCGATCAGCACCCGGCCCTTGTCCACGTCGTAGAAGCGCAGCAGCAGGTTGACCAGCGTCGACTTGCCGGCGCCCGAGCGGCCGACCACGCCGATCTTCTCGCCCGGGCGGATCGTCAGCGTCAGGTCGTGCAGCACGGTCTTGCGGCCGCCGTAGCTGAAGTCGACGTGGTCGAAGCGGACCTCGCCCCGGGTCACCGAGAGCGTGGTCGCGCCGGCGGCGTCCTGGATCGCGACCGGGCGCGACAGCGTGGTGATGCCGTCCTGCACGGTGCCGATGTGCTCGAACAGGCTGGCCATCTCCCACATGATCCAGTGCGAGATGCCGTTCAGCCGCAGCGCCATCGCCGTTGCCGCCGCGACCGCGCCGATGCCCACCTGGCCCTGCGTCCACAGCCAGACCGTCATGCCGGCGGTGGAGGCGATCAGGCCCATCGACAGCGCATGGTTGACGATCTCGAAGCCGCTGATCAGCCGCATCTGCCGGTAGGCGGTGCCCAGGAAGTCCTGCATCGCGCCGCGGGCGAAGCCGGCCTCGCGGTTGGAGTGGGAGAACAGCTTGACGGTGCTGATGTTGGTGTAGGCGTCGGTGATGCGGCCGGTCATCAGGCTGCGCGCGTCGGCCTGCGCGGAGGCGGCCTTGCCCAGCCGGGGCACGAAGTAGGTCAGCGCCACCACGTAGCAGGCCAGCCAGCCCAGGAAGGGCAGCAGCAGCGTGGCGTCGAAGCCGCCGACCACGCCCAGCATCGTTACGAAGTAGATCGTGATGAAGACCAGGATGTCGGTGACGATCAGCCAGCACTCGCGCACCGCCAGCGCCGTCTGCATCAGCTTGGCCGACACGCGCCCGGCGAACTCGTCCTGGTAGAAGCTCATGCTCTGGGCGAGCAGGTGGCGGTGGAAGTTCCAGCGCAGCCGCATCGGGAAGTTGCTGGACAGCCCCTGGTACTTGCTCAGCGCCTGCAGCGCGATCAGCAGCGGGCTGGCCAGCAGGATGCCGCCCAGCAGCAGCAGCTTGTCCTGCTGGGTCGACCACCACTGCGCGGGCGGGACCTCGCTGAGCCAGTCGACGACCGAGCCCAGCATCGAGAACAGCAGCGCCTCGAAGGCGCCGATGGCGGCGGTCAGGACGGTCAGCACCAGGATCAGCCGGCGCATCCCGTGCGAGCCCGCCCAGACGAAGGCGAAGAACCCCTTGGGCGGTTGCGGCGCCGGGGTCTGCGGAAACGGATCGACGAGTTTTTCGAACCAGCCAAACACGGCGGTCTCCCTGTCACTTCTGCGAGACCGAGCAGCCTACAGGAGCCGTGTGGCGGACGCATCCCACCCCCGCTTCGGTGGCGGGTGGGTGCGGTGAATGGGGGGATTCGCCGGCCCGGCGGGGCGATCAGCGCGCCGGCAGGGGCAGCAAGCGGCCCTGCGCCTGCCGCGGCGCGGGAATGTGGAGCAGGGCCGACAGCGTCGGTGCGAGGTCGACGATCTCCACGCGCTGCTCGATGCGGCCCTGCCCGACCCAGGCCGGGCCCCAGGTCAGCAGCGGCACATGGGTGTCGTCCTCGTAGGGGCTGCCGTGGGTCGTGCCCATCAGGCGCGAACCGAAGATCCAGCCTGGCTTGGGCACCACCTGCAGCGGCGCCGCGATGCCCGGATACCAGGACCTGCGCATCTGCTCGAGGTAGGGCGTCGCGGTGTCGGTGCCGGCGAGTTGCGCCCGCGTGAACGCGACCTGCACGCCCTCGACCTGCTGCACCAGCGCCTGCGCCGCCGCATAGACCTCGTCCTGCTTCAGGCCCTTCGCCTGGATGGCGGCCTCGTCGAAGATCAGGCCAGTGCCGGACAGGCCGACCACCCAGCGGCCTTCGCCGAACTGTTTCGCCAGCCCCGCGTTGACGAAGCCCACGGCCTGTGCCGGATTGATCCGGCCGGCGTCGCGACCTTGCGACTTCGCCCATTCGGGTGTGTCGGTGAAGCCGTGGTCGGCGGTCAGCACGGCGACGTAGTTGTCGCGGCCGACCTTCGCGTCCAGGTATTGGAACCACGACTGCAGGTGGGCATCCAGATGGAGGAAGTGATCGTGCGACAGCCGCGACTCGGGGCCGAAGGCGTGGTTGATGTAGTCGTGGCTGGACAGGCTCACCGACAGGAGGTCGGTCTGCTCATCCGCGCCGAGCCGCTCGCCCTCGACGGCGGCGCGGGCGAAGGCCAGCGTCAGTTCGTCGCCGAACGGCGAGGGCAGGATGTTGCCGTAGAAGCGCGGACCGGGGCCATCCATGCCGGCGCCCAGGACGGCCGGCAGCCGGTTGCCGTTGCCGCTGTTGGCCTGCCAGGGCTGGCCGTCCGGCACGCTGCGCGCGTAGGCGGCCTCGGGCAGCATCGGCGCCCAGGTCTTGCCGAAGAACTGGTCGGCCGGCTTGGCGGCGTTGAAGGCGTCGACCCAGGCCGGATGCCGGTCCATGTAATAGGTGGAGGACGCGAATTGGCCGGTGCCGCCCATGTACATGTAGGCCGTGCCCTTGTGGCCGGCGGGCAGGATGGCGCCGCGGTCCTTGCCGGAGATGCCGATCACCTTGGCGGCGGGCTGCAGCGTGCGCAGCACGTCGCCGACGGTCTCGACCTTGTAGTTCTCCGGGCTGGTGCCGGCCAGTGGCTCGGTGTTGTTGCCGATGTACTGGTAGCGCGGATCGGCGGTGTTGTACTGCGGCGTGCCGGTCATCGGATCGCGCCACTCGTTGCCGATGATGCCGCTGCGCTGCGGATAGGCGCCGCTGAGCATGATCGAGTGACCGGCCGCGGTGACCGTGTAGCCATGGCCGTAATACGCGTTGGCGAACCAGGCGCCGCGGTCCAGGAAGCGCTTGAAGCCGTCGGGCTGCAATTGGTCGCGGTAGCCCAGCACCTGCCGGATCGGCAGGCCGTCAATCACCATGAAGACCACCAGCCGGGGCGGCTTCTTCGCCGTGAAGGGGGAGGTGGCGGGGTCAGGGCTTGCCGCGACCGGGCTGTTGGCGGAGGGGGATGGCGCGTTGGCGCAGGCGGTCAGCGCGGCCAGGACGGGCACCAGCAGCCAGGTGCGACGGGTCAAGGTCATGGCGGGTCGGGCTCCGCGGAGCCGCTGAAGCAGGGAGGACTGCGGAGTATCCGCGTCCGGCCGCCACATGGCGGGCGTCTGACAGCTTCCGTGCTCATCCTGCGCAACGGGAAAACCCTGAACCTGGGCGCCTCGCGCCGAAGCCTGGACGGAAAAAAGGCCGGTCCCCACATGGTGACCGGCCTTCTTCACTTTCTGGTTGGATCGCTTGACGCGCTCCCCTCCTGTTATGGGAGGCGATTCTGCGGGCCGCAGGCAATGCGCATGCCCGGGTTTGCCCGGGGCTGGGCCTCAGATGTGAGAACTCCTCCTCAAGTGGGCGAGGTTTGCGCGGCGAGTGATGCGTCGATGCGACGTTCCGCTGGTCCATCCGCGGCGCGACGCGCGATCGCGGTGACAAGACGGTGACGAGATGACCCGGCTCAGGCGGACAGCGCGTCGTCCAGGACCTCGATCCAGTGGCGCACCGGCGTGCCGGTGC